>JADHWZ010000150.1 GCA_016783225.1 Dehalococcoidia bacterium
GGCCAGCGGTTTACCCACTAGATTGCTGCGGCCACAGATGACAACATGCTTGCCGGCTGGGTCATTGCCACTCCTGATCAACAACTCCTGCACTCCGTGGGGGGTGCAGGGCAAAGGGCAAGGCTCGCCTCGCAGCAGTTTGCCCACGTTTACCGGATGAAAGCCATCCACGTCTTTCTCCGATGCGATGCAGCTAATAACCTTGTCTGTGCTGATATGTTTGGGCAACGGCAGTTGCACCAGGATGCCGTGGAATTTCGGGTCTTTGTTAAGCTTGTCAACCGTCTTGATGACTTCTTCCTCCGGTGTATCGGCTGGCAGACGAATGGTCTCCTCGTGCATGCCTATTTCCTCGGCTCCCTTGGCTTTGCTGGTAACATATGATACCGAGGCCGGGTCTTCGCCCACCAGCACCACGGCCAGTGCCGGCGTTACTCCCTTCTCCTTGAGTTTGTTTACCCTCTCTTTCAGTTCCTCTCGGATTTCGGCTGCTACCTGGGTCCCGCTGATAACTTGTGCTGGCATCGCTTTGTGCCTCCTCCTTAGTATTTTGCTCTTACATCAGAGTGGAGCGCAGGGGAACCCCCGTGCTTCCACGCTCATTACAATAAGAGGGACGACTGGATTGGGGTGTAGTTGACTAAAGCTGCTTGCACCCAAGGCTCCGAGACCTACTTTGCCAAGCAGTGATTATAGCATGTGAAACTGCGTCAAAGCAATAGGAGGCTTGCGTCCTGGCTGCGGGTTTTGAGTTACCTCATTCACTCATTTGGTCTTTGATTCTGAGCTTCCCAGAATTGACATCCTTCACGTCTATCAGTGGCAACCGCTTCTACTCTAAAGAGATTGATGAAGCCGTATTCATTGAACTCTCGCTGGTAAGAATCACCTTCCTGCAACTTGTCAAGATATCTGGCCAGTTCTGAGTTGGTGCAGTTTACCCCTTCTTCTGAACCCGATATGCCAGGCCCCACGGCAAACCCCTTGGCGAATTTACAGGTTCCACATATTTCTTCCATCTTATCCTCCTTTTGGTCATTTCCCCCTTGGCTACCCCAAGGCATGTGACCCGCACCTGCGACCAGTCAGAATGAACAGATTGCATCGCAGTCTTGTTGCTTACCCGAAGGTCACAGGGTCGGGGCATTCCATTGCTTTGTGCTTTGATGTGGACGCCTGCCTGCCAATGCCAACGTAACCATAAGGCGGCCATCGAAGCATAGACAACCCGGTTCCACTACACCGGCTGAGTAATGTGACTCATGACGAGAACTGACAGGCAGTACGACGCTCCGGGCTTGTGCCCACACGTTGTCCGCGGTCTTTTCCGGCGCCGCAGCCAACACGTCAACGGGTAGGCGACGCTGTGCTGCCCTTCACTTCCAACTGGTAACCATCATGGCAAAGACCAAGAGAAGTACTTACCACCGCTCACAGCCCTTATGCCGTCTATGAGCTCTGTACTTGCTGCCTTTTTGGGGATAAAGCCATGCGCTCCGGCCTGTTTGGCAACAAGCATGTTCTCTTCTTCGTCATATTGTGTCAATATCAAAACCTTTGTCTGCGGGCATTCGCTACTTATTCGCCTTGTGGCCTCCAATCCGCTCATCACGGGCATGACTATATCCATCAACGCTACGTTCGGCAGAAGTAGCTGCACCTTCTCAAGAGCGTCTTGTCCGTCGACAGCTTCACCTACTACCTCCATGTCCTTCTGTAGCCCGAGAACGGCACATATTCCGTGCCTGACCATGGTATGGTCATCTACTACCAACACTCTTATCTTCTTAGGCCCAGTTGCTTCTTCCACCAGGATTTGGATTCGGGGCACCAGCGCAGCTGGCTCGATTGGCTTTGTTACATAACCCTCGGACTCGAGTTGTATTCCCTCGAACCTTCTCCATCCCCTAATAGAGCGTTCTTCATGCCGGGCGTCGATAACCAGGAGGGGTATGTCTTTGTACTTGGGGTGCTGTTTCAGCCACTTATGGATGGAGAATGCTTGCCCAGCGGGAGCCATGGTGCCCAGAACAACGATATCGGGCTCCGTAGTCATCATCTCCTCGGCTTCTGCCTTGCTGGAGGCGGTGATCACATGATAGGACTTGGCTTCCAGAGTCCTCTGGAAAGCTTCCACAAAATCAGGTTCGTCATCTATGATCAGGATTCTTTCATTGTTTGCCATTTTGCTTTCCCTCCTTGTGCGAGAGCTACCTAACCTCTTGGGCATACCGCTGCGATTAGCCAAGCGGCTGTCTCAAGGATGCACTTCGACCAAGTCGGCCGCTTCCAAGATGTCAGGCACAATCGCTTCATTGCCCACTGCCATAATATGGACACCGTGGCAGAGATTTTCGTCCTTTATTGCCTTTATTGTGCGCAGAACAATCTCGATTCCTTTCTCAAGTCCCTTGCCCTTTTCTGCGGTGGCAAGCTCATCTAGAACAGCCTGCGGAACAATTATTCCGGGAACATTGTCATTCATGTACCGAGCCATCCTCGCCGAAGCCATGACTATGATACCTGCCAGGATTCTCACATCAAACTGGGAGGCATATTGCATGAACCTGCGAAGACTTCCAAGGTCGAAAATGCCCTGGGTCTGGAAGAATTGCGCCCCGGCACCAACCTTCTTGTCGAACTTGACCAGTTGTGGCTCAACAAGGTCTGCTTCGGGATGAACCGAGGCACCAACGCAGAATTTCGGAGCGCCTTTGAGGTCATTCCCGGCCATGTCTGTTCCGCCTTCCATCGTCTTGATCATCTTGAGCAATTGCACCGAATCCAGGTCAAAGACAGGTTTTGCTTCCTTGTGGTCACCCACGTCAATTGAATCCCCGGTTAGGCAAAGGACGTTGCTGATGCCTCTCGAGTATGCCAAAAGAAGGTCAGCTTGAAGCGCCAAGCGATTACGGTCACGGCAGGTCACCTGAAGGATAGGCTCTCCACCACGTTCCTTCACCAATAGACAGCCACCCAACGAGGGGAAACGCATTACCGAACTCTGATGGTCAGTGACATTGATGGCGTCAACTTTGTCCTTGAGAAGCTCTATGTGATGAACCGTTTCCGAGATATCCGCCCCTTTGGGGGGCCCGACCTCTGTTGTCACCAAGAATCCGTTGGAGTAAAGCTTTTCCTGGAATAATGAGTTAGCCATTATCCTCTCCTACGCCAATGCTGGCTTTGCTCACGATCCTTTTCGGCCTCGGAATCGCTCGGAAGTTCCTTGGAGGGTAATATCGGCGCATTTTCTCCAGTTGCTGCAGCCTCTCTAGGCGCTTGTATATGAGAATCCAGGCGCAGTCCATATCTTTGTTGGCTTCACATTTACCGTTCTTGGTGCCGGCGCAAGGCCCATTGAGTATCCCCTTCGTGCACCTGGTGATGGGACAAATGCCAGCGGTCTCTGCCAATCTGCAATCGCCGCAGGCAGCGCACCGCTCATCCCAAATCCCCCACTCTTTGGCCATACCCATGAAACATGTGTTGACACCTGGTAACACGGGTATATCCGGCAAACTCTCGGCTACAGCCTGCACCCCGATGCCGCAACCTAGCGAAAGAATGGCATCCACCTCCCTGACCCTGTCGACAAGAAGGTCCATGAATTCGGCATCGCACTGTCTTTTCAAAGTGTATTCTGAAAAGGTGTGAGTCCCATTCCCGCTTTTAGCCTGCGCGAGTCTCAGAGCGTTATGGAGAAAGGAGACTTCACGCTCGCCACCGGCATCACAAACCGTCATGCAGGTTCCGCAACCAAGGATCAACACCCTATCATAAGGCGCAATCATTCGCCTGATCTCTTCTAGAGGCTTTTGCTCTGCAACTATCAACTTTTCACCTCCTGCATTATTACCGAGGCCAAATAGAGCGCACCTATTCGTTCTGCAAACTTATCGAGTTCCTTGGTCGGGTCCTCATTGGTGGTGCTTGGAACAAAGGCCTGAAGCCGTTCTGGCTCAAGACCGATCTGCACCAGGGTTTTTCTGACCTTTGCAATACGCTGGTCAGCCCAAGAGGCAGTGTTTTCTCTGGAACACTGTTCCCCGCAGCCAGCGATGAAAACTCCCTCTGCACCCATTTCGAAGGCACGCAATATATGCTCGTCTTCTACCTTGGCTACACAAAGAACGGGCACAATCCAGGTGCCGGCCTTGGCTTCCCGCCACAGGCCCGCAAGGGTGCCAGTGCCGAAAAGCCCATACTGGCAGCAAAAACCGACAATGAAGGGCTTAGATTTGGATTCCGACGCGGACTTAAGTGTGTGCTCCAGCTCCTCAGTTATATGGCGTCGGTCATAGGGCTTTCTAAGGACTATCGCTTTCGCCGGACACTCGGCAACGCATATACCGCAAGCCTGACACTGATCAGCAGGTATTTGGATTGTGCCGCTGGCATCCAGGTAGGGGACGTGATATGGGCAGACTCTTAGGCAGGTCAAGCACGTGGCGCACTTATCTTGGAACATGATCTCGGCGCCCATACCGCATCGGAGGCATCTTCTTGCTTCGTTGACGGCGGCTTCCCAGTCATAGACAAGCTCTACTGGCTCGAAGTCCCCCGCCCTTGCCTTGGGAGGAAGGATTGGTGGCTCGAATCGGCCAATTTTCCTTATCATCTCTACTGTTTCGGGCAGCAGGTCGCCTGCTAGGCTTTGGCGCGCCTCTTTGTCAACCAGCGGATATCTGTGCTGAAGGTAATCGTCGATGCGAGAGGCTGCCAGCCTGCCGGCTTCTAGAGCCTGTGTGACCGTCGCTGGCCCGGTGACAGCATCCCCTCCAGCGAAGACCCCTGCCCTGTTGGTCGTGAGTGTGACGGGGTCAACCTGAATAGTGCTGCCTCTGCCTGTTCGGAGGTGGAAGTCACCTGGGGTCTGTGGTGCCTGTCCAATAGCGGTAATTAGCGCGTCGATTTGCTTGCTGAACCTGCTGTTTTTGATCGGTACTGGCTGGCGCCTACCGCTAGCATCCGGTGCGCCGAGCTCCATCCTGGTGCAGGTCAGGCTTAACCGCCCATTTTTCCTCTTTATGCGGGTCGGTGCTACCAGAAACAGGATGTCTATCCCTTCCTCCAAGGCTTGCTCTACTTCTGTGGGATCTGCTGGCATTTCCGCACGGCTGCGGCGATAGA
>JADHWZ010000151.1 GCA_016783225.1 Dehalococcoidia bacterium
ACCCTTAACGAATTTGCCAAAAAGTCTAAAGCAGGCATCAGGAGAGAAGAGGAAGAGATACCGGTGCATGACGGTGTGCGAGCTGCCTGTGAGCTTCTTGGGTTCGACCCGCTCTATGTTGCTAACGAAGGCAAGCTGGTGGCTGTAGTTGATTCCCAGGATACCGACCGAATCTTGGCCAGCATGAAGCGAAATCCTCACGGTGTCGATGCCTGTATCATTGGCGAGGTGACCGAGGAGCGCAGAGGCCGGGTGATAATGAAAACCAGGATGGGGGCTTCGCGCATTGTCGACATGCTCAGCGGGGAACTATTGCCCAGAATATGTTGACAGGTACAGCCATCAAAGCTCTCTGGCTTAACCTACTTGCCATAATGGCGGTAAAAGTGTAAAATATCCGATTGGCGAAAAAAGGGCTTTAGATAACAAGATCCAAAATGGTCAGTAGTATTGCGCTCACTCTAAATGGCGAACGAGTAGAAGCCCGGCCTGGCATGACCATTCTGGATCTGGCTCAAGAAAATGGAATCTCTATTCCCACCCTTTGTTATCATTGTGAACTGACACCTACTGGTGCTTGCCGTCTTTGCGTGGTGGAGGTGGAAGGTTCCCGCACTTTAGTCGCTTCCTGTCATACCCCTGTTGCTCCTAATATGATAATAGAAACACATTCTCCAAAGGTCATCCGTACCCGCAAAATGATTGTGGAGTTATTGCTGTCTAGCCACCCCGATTTCTGTCTGGTTTGCGACAAAGCTAATGTCTGTGAATTGAGAGCATTGGCTGCTGACCTTGGTGTAGGAATACCACGTTTTAGGACTAAGAAACGCTACTACCCCATAGAGGATGACAATCCTTACGTAATTCGCGACCTTTCCAAATGTGTCCTGTGTTTCCGCTGTGTGAAAGCTTGCCAAGAGATCAAGAAAGAGAACGTCTATGCCGTCGGCTACCGAGGTCATAGCTCTAAGATCATAGTCGATGTTGATGCACCTCTAAATAAAGAGGTATGTCGGGAATGCGACGTTTGTGCGTCATTTTGTCCTGTAGGAGCTATCACCTTACAAGGAGAGAGATTCAAGACAATACCCAAGAAGCCACTCATAATTAAAGGGTAGGTATTGATGTCGTTAAGAGTAGAAAAGTGAGGGGGGAGAAGTAATGAACCAAGCTTTAAAGAAAACTTGTGCTTACTATAAGAATCGTAATGATTTGCTTTCTTTTGTCAAGAAAGTACAAGAAAAGCATGGGCAGCTTTCTCCAGAAATCATGAAAGATATTGCTTCTCTCTGGGATGTATCGGTCGGTGAAATATATGGACTGGTGACTTTCTATTCTTTCCTCAGCACCCAGCCTACGGGACGGAATGTGCTCAAAGTCTGCAAGAGTACGTCTTGCTGGCTTAGGAATTGTCAGTCGGTCATTAAGACCATGGAGAAGGAGCTTGGTATCAAGCCGGGGCAGACGACAGGTGACAGGAAATTTTCTCTACAACTAGTCAATTGTATAGGTGCCTGTGACCATACACCAGCTATGATGGTGAACGATGAAGTATGCAGTGGCCTCACGCCAGAGAAAGTCAAGACGATATTGAGGAAATGCGATACACAGCATACTAGCTCTGTAGAACACTCTTCTAGCTGAAGGAAAATTGTCATGCCGGAGAAACAGATTGTCCTGAATAACTGCGGATTCGTCGATCCCGGGGATATAAACACATACCTGGCTAGAGATGGTTTTAAGGCTCTAGACAAAGCCTGGAAGCAAATGACACCGCAGCAGGTAGTGGAAGAGGTGAAGGAATCGGGTCTAAGGGGACGAGGAGGTGCGGGATTCCCTACTGGACTCAAGTGGGAACTGACGAGCAAATCTCCAGAGCAGGAGAGGTTTGTTATCTGCAATGCTGATGAGGGAGAGGTCGGCACCTTTAAGGATAGATACATTATCCAAGGAGACCCCTTTGAGATTGTTGAAGGTATTGCCATTGCTGGCTATGCCATAGAGGCGGAGAGAGGATACATTTACTTGCGGGCAGAGTATCATTATCTTCGAGATTTGCTGGAGAATGCTATTGAACAGGCTAGGAATCGGGGCTTTCTGAAGAAGAGAAATGGTACCCCGTTTGATATTGAGGTTCGGGAAGGGGCAGGTGCCTACATATGTGGTGAGGAGTCCGCTCTAATGGAGTCAATAGAGGGGAAACGAGGGGAAGTACGTTTCCGACCTCCTTTCCCACCTGACCAAGGATTATGGCAAAGGCCAACGGTCATCAATAATGTGGAGACTTTAGCAAATATCTCTCACATCATCCTCAATGGAGCTCACTGGTTCAGACAGATAGGGACCGAGCAGAGCAAAGGCACCAAAGTCTTCTCAGTATCGGGCGATGTAGAAAAGCCAGGCGTATACGAGCTAACGATGGGCAGCCCTGTGACTGAGCTGGTAGAGACGCTAGCTCAGGCAAAGAGTGTCAAAGCAGTGCAGGTAGGTGGAGCCTCAGGAAGGCTATTACCTGCTGAAAAGTTGGATACCCCGCTTGCCTTTGAAGGAATCTTGGGAGCTGGCGCTGTTTTGGTGTTCAGTAGGGACAGAGATATCATAGAGATGGTGTGGAAAAACATGGAATTTTTTGCTGAGGAGTGCTGTGGAAAGTGTGTCCCTTGCCGGGAGGGAACTCAAGTGATGTGTGATATCTTGGAGCGGATTTCTCAGGCGCAGGGTGCTGAGGAGGATTTGACAATATTAGACGAGCTTGCCAATACCATGATGCTGGCGTCTTTATGTGGTCTGGGGCAGGCTGCACCGAATTCCGTGGTTGATAGCGTACTGTATTTCAGAGATGAATATGAAGCAAGAATTGGGAAATAGTCTGAGGGGAATTGCAATATGTATACCATTACCAAACAGAAGGTCCTTGAAGAAATAGAACAAAGCTTGGAAGGCAAGAAGAGGGTGTACATTGTAGGATGTGGTACCTGCGCTACAATGTGCCATACAGGCGGCAAGGCAGAGGTTCTCGAAATGAAGCAGAAACTAGAGGAAATGGACAAGATAGTCACTGGCTGGATGGTCATACCTACAGCCTGTGATAGCCTGACCAAGGAAGCTTTAGCCGAGGAAGCCGAAGCTATTAGTAAGGCAGATGCACTGTTAGTTATGACCTGTGCTTTCGGTGTTCAAATGGTAACCAGGTATGGCAACAGAGTCGTTATTCCAGCGCTAGACACGTTGTTCCTGGGTATGGAGGATTTACCGGGCAGCTTCTCTGAAGTCTGTACCCAATGCGGAGATTGCGTCCTTGCCTGGACAGGCGGGATCTGTCCTGTTACTGCTTGTCCCAAGGGTTTACTTGATGGTCCCTGTGGTGGCAGCAAAGAAGGAAAATGTGAGGTCGATCCCTCGAAAGACTGTGCTTGGGTGCTTATTTATCAGAAGTTGAAAAGTGAAGGTAGGCTGGATGAAATGCGCAAATACCGAGGCCCCAAGAATTATCTCTTGATGACCAGACCGAGGAAATATGTGTGTTACGAAAAAACTGCGGAAGATCTGTGAGTGAGGAGGAAACTAGTCCAATGCCTAAACTGAGGGAAGCTGTCCAATCCGGGAAATTTGTGGTCACTGCTGAAATCGGTCCAGCTAAAGGTGTGGATGTCACCGAGTTCCTGGAGAATGCCGAATTACTAAGAGGCAGAGTAGATGCGGTCAATATCACCGACCAGCAGAGCGCCGTAATGAGGCTAGGCTCTTTGGCTGGCTGCCATTTACTCAACGAAAAAGGCGTGGAGCCTGTGTTCCAGATGACCTGCCGTGACCGTAACCGCATTGCCTTACAATCCGACCTGCTTAATGCTTATGTTCTCGGTATTGAGAATGTTCTTTGTCTCACTGGTGATTATGTTACCTTGGGAGACCATCCGCAGGCTAAGCCTGTCTTTGACCTCGATTCTGTTTCCTTACTCCAAGCTGCCCGAGAACTGGAGCAGGGTAGGGACTTAGCTGGCAAGGAACTGAAAGGTGCTCCTAAGTTCTTCCTCGGGGCCTGTGTAACTCCTGGGGCTGATCCTGTAGAACCGCAGTTAATCAAAATGGAGAAGAAGGTCAAAGCTGGCGCCGAATTCTTCCAAACCCAGGCCATTTACGAACCCAAGAAGTTCGAAGCCTTTATGCAGGAAGCTAAGAAATTTAGCGTGCCCGTGCTCGTCGGCATAGTCTTAATCAGGTCAGCAGCTATGGCTCGGTTTATGAATAAGAACGTTGCTGGCATTCACGTCCCTGATGAGATTATTGACGAGATGGACGAAGCTGAGAATAAGGCTCAAAAGAGCATCGAGATAGCTGCCCGTCTGATTAGTGAAATGAAGGGCATGTGCCAGGGGGCCCACATTATGGCTATTGGCCTGGAGTCCAGGGTGCCAGCGGTTCTGGATGCCGCTGGATTGTAACTGACCTGACCCGCGGCAACAACCCGGTCTATCCTTAAGCCAGAACTCTGTCTACCTCTTGGTTGTCGGCGTCCATTACATAGGTTATGCCGGAGACCTCAGCTGCCTCAGGGGTGAGTGCCACGATATCATCCCTGTCAATGAATTTGAGAGCGAATTTCCGACTTCCAGCCATGAGCTGGCGTAGACCTTGAGCAAGCCGCTCGTAATAAGTGTAGAGCCCAATAGCCGACGTTGGAATCTTCCCATAATCTTTGCCATACTCTCGCTTCAGCTCCTCAGCAGTGACGAAGATAGCTTCCCTCGTTCCGCCAAATCGCTGCAGGTAAATAGGGAGTTGCCCGCCATCTATCGATTCGCCGATAGTCTTGCCAACCATGACCGCAGCTAGAGGTGCTCTCGCCATTCCTATTGCTTTCGCATAAGGCGCGCATAGTGCCAATCCCTTGAACAACTGGTCTTCCAAAATGAAACCGCCTGCAAGTATTATGTCAGGCACATACTCCCCCTTCTTAGCAAGGCGCTCACAGTACTTATGAAGCAATGACCATAGTTCGACGCCAGGCACGCCCCACTCGTTCATCATGCGCCAGGGGCTCATGCCGGTACCACCGCCCGCACCATCAACGGTGAGATAGTCGATTTTTGCAAGGGAGGAGAACTTGACCGCGCGGGCAAGGTCTG
>JADHWZ010000152.1 GCA_016783225.1 Dehalococcoidia bacterium
AAAGCGTAGTCGGGTAACCTGGTTCGGCAGAATAGGCCGTCTTTTCGACCGAACCACGATTGAAAAGGAGACGTGGGATGAACTGGAGGAGTTGCTTGTCTCTGCGGATGTTGGTGTGGCTACCACGAGTAAGCTTATCGAGAAGGTGAAGCATCGCGCCAGAGATGAGAAGCTCAACGAAGGCCCAGAGATACTTTCGCTCTTGAGAGATGAGATGGTGAATCTGCTGAACGTGGGTGCTGAATCAGAGAGTGTATCCAGGCTGGGCCATCTCCAACTCATTCTGGTGGTCGGCGTAAACGGTTCGGGCAAGACAACGAGCATTGCCAAGCTTGCTCACGTCTTCAGGAATGACGGGAAAAGGGTGATTCTAGCTGCGGCAGATACCTTCAGAGCTGCGGCTATTGACCAGCTTAAACGCTGGGGTGAACGGGTGGGGGTGGAGGTTGTTGCTCATCAACCCGGTGGTGACCCTGGAGCTGTGGTTTTTGACACGCTTCAGGCGGCTCAGAACCGCCAGGCCGAAGTAGTCATAATTGACACGGCTGGCCGGCTCCATACCAAGTCTAATCTCATGGAGGAACTTAAGAAGATAAGGCGTGTAGCTAGCAAGTATGACGTGTCTCAAGAGGTGCTGCTGGTAATGGATGCCACCACTGGTCAGAACGGACTGGCTCAAGCCAGATATTTCACTGACGCTGTGGGAGTGACTGGGGTCTTTTTGGCCAAGCTTGATGGCACTGCCAAAGGTGGTATCGTGCTGGCGATTTGCGAAGAGCTAGGGATTCCCATCGCCTACATCGGAACTGGCGAGCAACTCGATGACATAGCTCCTTTTGATGCGAGTACCTTTGTAGAAGCAATTTTTTCCCAGCCGAAGGAGAGGGATGATTGATATCGGGATTGACCCAGTCGCTCTCAGCCTCGGGCCTTTCGAGCTCAGATGGTACGGCATTATGGTGGTGTTGGCTGTGGTAGCGGTCATCGGCATCGCTTTGTTGGAAGCCAAGAGGACTGGTTTCTCTCAAGACCACGTTTACGGCGTTGCTCTCTGGGCTATCGTTGGAGGGATAGTAGTATCGCGATTGTTCCATGTGGTTGACAAATGGGACTACTATGTGGCTCATCCTGCACAGATTGTTGACTTTTCAGGTCTGACTGTCTATGGGGCAGTCATCGGCGCTGTGGTGGCAATATTGATCTATGGCTGGGTGAAGAAGCTTTCCTTCTGGCAAATAGGTGATATCGCTGCTCCGGGTGCAATTCTGGGGCAGGCGATAGGCAGGATTGGTTGCCTAATAAACGGGTGCTGCTATGGATTACGCACCTCTTTGCCCTGGGCAGTGGTCTATGCCCATCCTAATAGCTATGCTCCGCTCGGCCAGCCGATGCATCCCACCCAGGTTTACCACCTCCTTTGGAATTTGGCGGCGTTCGCCATAATCTGGCAATTACGCGGTCGCCTGAAGCCGCAGGGGTCGCTCTTCCTTACCTACCTGGCACTCTATGCTGTGGGTGACCTCGGCATAAGGTTTCTTCGGGTTGGAGAGCCTTTCCTTTTTGGCATACAGCAAGCTCAGTTGATTGGCATAGTCATGTTGCTGGTGACAGTGCCTTGGCTTGCCGTCAGAATGTGGCGCGCGAGGGCCAGAACCGCGGTTTCTGAGCCTCCAGGCCAGGTCAGTCCGCCGGAGCGAAATCAAGGAGCTTAAGTCGAAGCCTCTCCACTCCGTTCCATCGGTTCATATCCAGATTGTAGGCGATGTCCAGACAAGCGGTTATTTCTTGAGCCAGGTCGCCAAGCCTGAAACCGATGGCATCCCAGACTGCACCCTGGTGCTTCAACTTCAGGGTCAGGTGTTCGCTCTCCCTGCCAACCCGGCGCCGGCCAGTCACTTCAACCTGACGGCTGACAAAGGTAGGTAGTGGATTGCCCTGGCCGAAGGGAGCCAGTCGCTGTATCTTCTCAAATGTCCCCCGAGCTAAGATGGACAGGGGGACCTCGGCATCAATGTCCATGTGGGGACGAAGATCGAGGCCGCCCAACTGGTGCTGCGCCAGGTTGAGAAGTCGCTCCTGCAGCCGAGGCAGGTTACTACGCGGCACGGTAAGTCCGGCTGCTTTTGTGTGGCCGCCGAATGTGGTCAACAGCTCCCGGCAGTCTTCAAGAGCAGCCATGAGGTCAAATTCGGGTATGCTCCGTCCACTGCCGCGACACGTCTCCGAACCAAGGCTGAAAAGGACTACCGGGCGATAGAACTCCTCTGTTAGTCTACCGGCGACAAGTCCCATAACGCCGGGGGGATAGTCTTCGTCACCTGCCACTAGCAGTGGGCGGTCGACGCCGCCGGCTGTTATTTCTTCCCTGGCTCTAGTCAGCAATTCGTCTGCTAGGCGTCGGCGCTTGGTATTCTTCTCCTCCAATTCCGAGGCTAGTGAGGTGGCTTCCTCGGGGTCTTCGGTGACGAGCAACTGGTAGCTGGTGGTAGCATCGTCGAGTCTGCCGGCAGCGTTCAAGCGAGGCCCCAATGCCCAGGAGATGCTCTCAGTAGAAAGGGTGCCTGGCTCCAAGTTGGCGTAACGCATCGTTTCTTGAAGCCCAAGGCGCTGGGTGTCATTAAGGAGTTCGAGCCCGCACTTCACCCAGTAGCGGTTCTCGCCGACCAGGGGAACCATATCGGCTACGGTGCCCAGGGCCACCAGGTCTAAAGACCTGTCCACCAGTTCCTGGTGACCACTCCCCTTGAGGAGCGCCTGAAGAAGTTTGAAGGCGACACCCACCCCGGCAAGCTCAGTGGAGCCATAGAGGGAATCGCGTCGCTTAGGGTCAACTACTGCCCTGGCCGGTGGCAGGGGGCCTGACGGAATATGGTGGTCGGTTATGACTACATCTAGTCCCATTCCTTGGGCTTTCTCGACTTCGGCGAAACCAGTGATGCCGGTATCGACCGTTATAACCAGGCTGACACCTTGTTGGCGGAGCTTCTCCAGAGCGGCTACCTGCAATCCGTAGCCTTCGGAAACGCGATGTGGAATGTAGGGAATGACTGTGCCGCCAAGGCCGGACAGCCCCTGAACCAACAGAGCTGTTGCGGTGATGCCGTCAGCGTCGAAATCCCCGTAGATGGCGATTTTCTCCCCGGAAAACAGAGCCTGGTAGATTCTGCTTACAGCCTGATGCATGTCAGGCAGCAGGAAGGGGTCGACTTCCAGGCGCTTGTCAGCGCTCAGGAAAATCTCTACCTGCGCAGGCTCTGAGATACCGCGGTTGTGAAGCAATTGGGCGACCAGCGGATCGACGCCCGCAACATCCAATGGCTGTTCTGCTTGGGGTAGTAGTCTCCAACGAGTGTGGGCCAAGTCTACACTTCTTTCAACGGTTGATTGGGCTTAGAGTGCCTCGCCAATAGCCTGGCGGCTCAGCTCGTTTGCTCCGATGTAAATCTGCATGATCTTGGCATCCCGCATGTATTTCTCCACACCTACCTCTCGGGAGTAACCGTAAGAGCCCATGACCTGAACAGCATTTGTAGTGACTCTCATTGCCATGTCGCTGGCGTAGACCTTTGCCATTGTTGACCAGGCCATATTGGCCAGACCTCGCTGAGCATTGAACCAGGCAGCTCTCAAGTACAGCAAGCGGGAGGCATCAATCTCAGTAGCCATATCGGCAAACATATTGCAAATCACTTCATGCTCTATCAGCGGCTTGCCAGCTGTTGTCCTTTCCTTAGCGTATGCCAGGGCAAGTTCAAAAGCGCCCCGAGCTATACCCGTCGCGATGGCACCGGCCCCGGTCCGGTTGTAGATTAACGTGCGCTGCAATAACCTGGCGCCGTCTCCAACCTTTCCAAGCAAGTTCTCCTTCGGCACTCTGGCATTGTCAAAGAATATCTCCGAGTTGCTGTCAGCATCCATTCCCATCTTCTTGATCGGCTTGCCGAAAGAAAGCCCCGGGGTGCCACGGGGAATGACAATCAGACAAGAGCCTTCATCGCCCAATTCAGGGTCGACTGTACCCACCACCGTATACAGGTACGAGTTTGTTGAATTGCTGGGCCAGATCTTGGCGCCGTTTACCACGTAATCATCGCCATCATTCCGGACAATAGTCCTTATGGTTCTGGAATGCATATGGGGGTTCTCAATGTCAGACCCTCCTGCTGGCTCGGTCATTGCCATACAGCATAGATTGCCGTCTCTGGTAAGGGGTGGAAGCCATGTCTGGAACTGCTGTGGAGTAGCTGCCAGCATAATCGGAGTCTGTCCGAACCAGCTAGCTCCTATGGCGGTGGAAACACCACCGCAACCAGCAGCCAGTTCCTCCAGGACTATGCTGCATTCGACGTTAGAGGCCCCACTGCCGCCGTATTCCTTGGGGATGGGCAACCCCAGAATACCAACCTCGGCTGCTTTCTTGAAAATGTTTTCGGCTAGCTCCCCCTCCTCGTCTTTCTCAAATTTAATGGCCACCGGCTTGATTTCCTTCTGCGTGAACTCCCGGGCCAGTTTTTGGATAGCTGACTGTTCTTCTGACAGAGTGAATCCCAGCATCTGCTCACCTCCTGGTTGTTCTCAGTGTAGCCTAATTCAGCGTTATGGACAAGTCATAGTAGTCGTGCAGTAGACTGGTGACACGTCTGTCTTCTTTCAACGTGCATTCGTGGTTGACCCAGCAAGCACAGGGCAAATATAATTGCCATCGGGGATGTCCGTGGCAGTCAAACAGAGAGTAGCTTTCCATACCCTGGGCTGCAAGCTCAATCAGGCTGAGACTGAGCTCATGGCCAGGCGATTTGCCGAAGCCGGATATCATGTTGCTGGCGGAGACAGGGGGGATGTCTGTGTCATCAACACCTGCACGGTTACGCACGTCGCCGACCGCAAGTCCCGGCACTTGTTGCGTCTACTGCGGAAAAGAAACCCCGGAGCTTTGATCGTCGCTACTGGCTGCTATGCTGAAAGAGCTCTACAAGAGCTGGCTAAGATCGGCGCAGACCTCGTTGTTGGTAATGAGCAGAAGATGGAAATCACGGATTTGGTGAAGGATAGGTCTGCTTCGGCGGCTTATTGTTCGGCGGAGGAATCTGTAGT
>JADHWZ010000012.1 GCA_016783225.1 Dehalococcoidia bacterium
AAAAGGGGTTATTACCGGCCGGAAGAAAACCTTACACCCGAGAAAACATGTTTTTATGGTAGCTCAGGGGACCAGGAGGATGTATGATTTCATAAACGATAACCCCAGCATGGAGAACTACCCTGCCTCCTATACTGAGAACCCATCTGTAATCGCCCAAAACGACAACATGATTTCCGTTAACACGATAATTGAAGTGGACCTCACCGGTCAGTGCAATGCGGAATACCTAGCTGGGTCTCAGTTTAGCGGTACAGGTGGGCAGCTTGATTTTGTGCGTGGGGCATTTGACTCCAAAGGTGGAAAATCCATACAAGCTTTCTATTCCACGGCGAAAAGCGGCAAAGTTTCCCGAGTCGTGCCCCGCTTTGAACCGGGCACAGTGATTACCATTCCAAGGATGGACACTCATTATCTCGCTACTGAATACGGAGTAGTCAATCTGAAGGGGAAGTCTACGCGCGACAGGGCGCTGGATATCATCAGCATTGCCCACCCCAAGTTTCGAGATGAGCTGCTACGGGAAGCGGAGAACATGTACCTTATTTGAGCAAAGATAGTTCTACAGACGCCCTACGATTAAGACTATAAAACTAGCGTTCAACATAAGGCTGCAGTTTTCGTATTACTAACTACCAAAGTGGGGCTATTCTCTTTTTGTGGCAGCAATAAAGTCATCCAGAGTCTTCGCCGCCAGGGTTTGTACTTGATCAACTCCTCGTCCGGTAAGATTTAATGCTACTTTGAATATAGCATCATCATTCGGAGCTTCAAATATGTTGATGAAGTCATACTGTCCCAGAGTAGCATACTGGGCCAGTATTTTTACCCCCATAGCCTCAATCGCGCGGTTGTTGGTTTTAATCCGTGCCGGGTCTTCTTTGATAGCCTGCCTACCTTCAGTAGAGACATTCGTGAGCGCGATGTAGATTGGCATAACCCCCTCCTTAAATGAAACGTTGCTGACATCTTGACCAGATTTGCTTGATGTCAGTGTATAGCTTATCACAAAGTAAATGCCAAAACTAGTGGCAATCTTGCGCCTGCTCGAACAAACAAGTCATCGGATTGTGCAGGGGATGGTGCCGCTCCACTACTGATACTCTGAGGTTTCCCTACGATGGCTTTCTTCCTCGCGTTCTTATTGTTCTTGGTTTGAAGAGACTGAGGCTGGATTTGACCCAAGAAGCTCAAGGATATTGAAGACGCCATTCATTTTGCCCTGGGACTTGAATGAACTACTTGCTGCAACTGAGAGGACAGCCACACAGAGCCTGTCTGTAGTTGATGGTGACCTGCACAACCTGGGTCATGACCTCGGGGTATATTGCGGGGGTTGCTGGCCAGGAGACCGCAAGTAGGGATGCCGATGTTGACAATGGGAGAACACGGCGGGGTCAATACCTTGGCTCACCGGTACACCGATACAATAGGTTTGTGACGGGCGGGAAGCCGCGGCGTCTGCTTCAGGGCCGACGCTCGTGGGTGGGCCAGACTGCGTGGTCCCAACGTCAGGATTGGAGCTGCGAGGTGTCCCGGGGAAACGGTGTGGGGTGGGTTTGAGGGAGCGTATGCCTCACACGCGAGGGTATGGAGGGTCAGCCGGTGTGATATAATGAGGTGCAGGCCAACTGGAGGGTGAAATGCGAGTCTACAGTTACACGGTTATCTTCGAGCCTGTTAAAGAGGGTGGGTATAATGTTGCTGTCCCGGCGATCCCCGAAATCTGCACTTTTGGAGAAACGGTAGAAGAGGCAAGGGCTATGGCTGAGGATGCGATAAGGTGCTACCTGGAGAGTGCTTTGAAGGAAAGGGAGCCGATTCCCGAAGACAAAGAGCCATCTGTTGAACGGGTAGCAGTACGCGTGTAGTATGCCAGCTCTCCCAACGCTGAAGGGTGGTGAGGTCCTACGGGCGCTGCTCAAAGCTGGCTTCTACATTCATCACCAAAGAGGAAGCCACGCTCGTCTATTTCACCAATCTCGGTCGGCACTTAGAGTGACTGTACCTACTCGTAACAAGGACCTTCCTGAAAAGACTTTGCGAGGAATCCTGAAACAAGCTGACCTAACGGACAAGGAGTTTCTCGCCCTGCATAGAAGTTAGGTATGGTGTGAGGCTAACGTATGTGGTGGTCGTTTGATTCCCGCGTGAAGGGAAAGGATTGTTGTTGGGGTAGATTGGGGGTATAGATTGCGGGGGGTGCTGGCCAGCAGAGCGGAAGCAGGCATGCCGATGCTGGCAAGAGGCAAGCTAAGATGAGGCCCTCCAAGGAGCAGTCACCACGGTTAACCGCACTTCGCTGTTTCCGTGCGAGTCACCCGCCTTCGGGTGACCGCCCTACAACTGAACTGCCAAGAGTCCCGCGCCGTCACCCTTCTGACGACGTCTTGCAGTCGAAAGCCCATAATGGCCCCGTGTTTCACATGACTGCCAGCTTTCTTGAACTCGGTGCGAAGGCAGTGAAGGCGGAGCTTCGACCTCGGCTATCCGCTCGGCCTGTGTTGGTCACTGCTCTATTTCGTATCTGTACAGGCTTTGATCAAGATCCAGAGGCCTCACGTCCATGAGTATGGCAGCAAGCTGGTAGACGGTCCGCTTCTCTTTGTATGAGTATCTGTCACTGTCGATCCCCGCTCTACCTAACAACTCTCCCCGCATGAATTTGTCCACTGCGAACGCGTCCCAGTTGCCAACCAACACACGGTAGTAATCAGCTGTTTTGTGTGCTACTCCATCCAACTCCATTAAGCTGTCCCTATTCTTTTCTGGCGAGCCGCTTTTCCAATCTGATTCAAGCCAGTTAGAAAGACGAGCAAATGTGTCTATTCCCTTGGTGTAGAAAAACAAAGCGTGTTTGTATAACCGTGCTTGTTCTTCCGCACCATTCCAAGGTCTCTCAGTCTTATCATTTGTTAGTAGGTTTCGCGCCCCCACGCTATTAATAAGACCCAATAATCCAGAGACAGTAGCAGCTTGTTTTGGGTACATGTTCTTAATATATCTAACTCGTGGACGAACATGCGTCCCGTATCGCCACCTTACCTGCATTACCGCATCGACTATGACACGGCCGACATGCGCACTAGGCGCCCCTTTTCCTATCACTTTGAGGCCTTGGGAGTTTAAGTATCTGACCAACTTCCCTGCCTCGGCTTGCAATTGGACGAATCTTGTTGGGCCTTGGAGATGATACCGCATGTACTTGTGCAGATTGGCGACTTCCGTGTGTTCTGGTTTCATGTTATCGTTGTACCTCCTTCCAAACCCGTTCCGTACGAGTCACCCGCCTTCGGGTGACCGCCCTACAACTGGACTGCCAGGACTCCCACACCACCACCCTTCTCCCAACGTCCTTCCTCGAAAGCCAACAATCATCCTTTGTTTCACATCACTGCCAGCTACCTTCAACCCGGCCCAAAGGCAGTGAGGTCACCTGTGGGCAGGTGACTCCCACAGAAGGATATTGAAGACGCCATTGATTTTGCCCTGGGACTTGAATGAATTACTTGCTGCAACTGAGAGCGGAGGCTGCCACTGTGTTTCTGATGGGCTGTGCCGTTTACGGTATTAGATCGAGGTGTCCGAATTTGGTGGCAAAGTGTACGTCGAACAAGTGCACTCTGCGAATGTGCATTTCGCAGTAGGACCAAAAGACTGTGTCAAAGAAGCTAAGGGGTATGTGGAAGATGTGAAGCTGAGCTTCCAGCTGGTCGATGGTGATTCCTCCCCATGTCAGCAGCGCTTTGACCCAGCGTTCCACCTTTATAGCCTCGCCTGCGAGGTTCTTAACTACGTAGTTCGCGTTAGGCTCCCTGATGAATGGCAACCTTTGGCTGCGCAGGGTGTCTATGTCGGTCTTGTCCAAGTGCGACCCTTGACGTTTGCCCTGGAAGACGCCGTTACAGAAGCTCTCGTCGCTTGGGAAGCCGGAGAGCCAGTTCGCTATGCGATGTACGGCGTGCCATTTCTTCTGGGCCCGTGGCGGAACTGGGCGACCATGCAGCTTTTCCATGAACCCCTTTAGGCTCTCGGTGTCAAGGCGGCTGAAGGCTTGGTAATCGAGGCGTGATATTTCACCTGCATTCTTGTTCATAAACCCTTTTGTCGCCTTGCGGCTCATGCCGCTTACCCATACGGCCCAGACGGCACGTTCGAAGAAAAGGGGTCTTGTTATCGGCTTGGGGCTGGACCGTAGGTCGACGTACCGCTGCACGTCTGGGTTGGTGCGCCCGCCGATGTCATGAAGACAGGTCTCGAAGATCAGGCGTATGTCCGTGCCGGCTGAGGGGTTGGCGTCTTGGGTGGGGGCAATCCTGATTCGGACCAGTATGTCACCGGGGCACCCATCGGTTGTGTCGAGCGCGTTGCGTAAGCGTACCATGGTCCCCGCGGTGACCATGGGGGGTATCTTGACCTCCAGGTTTCTGCTGTTCCTTGTCAGTACCTTCCTGGTACCGGCTATGGCCTCGAATTCCCGTATGGTGAGCTCGTATGTCACGTGAGTGTTCGACATGTCCGTTTAATGCCGTCCGAGGCTTGGTCAGCATTGTAGCATAGCTTTCTTGCGTGTGCGAGCCAAGTGGCTGACGGTTTCGGCTCGCGAGTCAGAAGAAAGCCAGTCAACGGTTCCTACTAATGGCCGGAACTGTGTGTCCTTGAATGCAGTCTGCAATATTCTAGGATGTTCGTGTGACAGCTAGATTGTCACAAATGCTATTTGCTCTTGTAGACCTCCAGCGTTGCCTGGGCTGCTCGGGCTATTCTTTCGCGGAGCTCCTTGGGTTCCAGCACCTCGACCTTCTCTCCCCAGCCCAGTATGAAGGCATAGAGCTCTACTGTAAGATCCAGCTTCATAGACACTACTGCCGATCCGTCAAGCTGCATCTGCGTAACCTGGGTGGGATGCCATTGAGTCTCTTGTGCTATTGGGGCTATGGCCGCATCGAACTTCAGTTTGACCGTCCGCACCCTCCTCTGGGTCGTGATTCCCCATGACGAACCCAGGTATTCATTGGCATCGAAACCCTCCGGCACCGTGTACTCCTCATCGAGCAATTCAATGCTCTCAATGCGCTCTATCTTGAAGGTTCGGATAGAGTCTGTGAGGCGGCACCTGGCGATGACATAGGTGCCGCGCTCCAGTGCCCCGGGCTGTATGAAGTACGGCTCGATGATGCGCTCCTTCAGAGGCTCGTTCAGCGGGCGGTACCGGATCCTGGCGCAGCGCCCATCCCGCCAGGCTGTGCCAATATCCCCAAGAGCACGGTAGAAGGCCTCGTCTTTCTTCTGCCTCTGCATCCATTCGATATCCTTGCGTATCTGGTCTCCGAACGGCCCTGGAACGAGGGAATTTAACTTCATGAAGGCCGTGGCAATGCTCGGGTTGTACGCGTTGCTGTAGCCGAGCAGCAGCCTGGAGGCAAGGAACAAGGTCATCGCCTCCGGCAGGCTGAGGTGGATCGGTGGCAAGAAGTAGCCTTCCTCAATGCCTCGCATACCTCCCTTTGCCTCCCAGATGGGTATGTGGAGCACCTCCTGCAGCGTGTGCAGGTCACGGTAGGTCTGCCTCTTGCTCACCTGGCACAAGCGCGCTATCTCGCCTACCGGCAGGCCGCTTGTGCGGCTCTGGTACAGGAGGTGCATGACATTGAACAGGCGTGCCAACCTGTCATATTTCTCGCCTCTCATAGCTCCTCCTATACCGTGACTATTACGCTTAGGAGAATTATAGCACCGATGGCAAGTCCTTCTCGCAAGATTTGCCACAAAAGTGACAGAGGGCTGTCACTGCCGTGTGTTAGTCTGATACGGCAAATAGCTCGCAAGGAGGTGATGAAAACAAGGGGATAGTGGTGAGGTGGCAACAATCAAGAAAGGAGGTGTTCAATACTGTATGGCCTATGATGAAGAGCTGGAAGGCGCCCTGGAAATGGCGGAGGATGTCGAGGAGGTGGACCTGGATGACGTGCATCCGTTCCGGAACCTCTCCCAGACGCGGAAAACGAACCTTGATACCATTCGCGCCTTTCTTGGTAGCGGAAAGCAGACCCAGATACCAATTGTCTTGCCGAGGTATTACGGTGACCTCCTGGCCTGGGCTCTCCAGCGTCATATTAAAACAGACGGCTGGAAAGTCGTCAAGGCTCTCGGCAAATACGTTCCGACTCCAAGCTACGCGAATGTGAATACTGATTATGACAAATACGAGAACGTCCTGTGCCGTGGCTCTCTCCTGTTGCTGAAAGAAGACAGCCGTGTTCTAGCCACCATAAACGCTGAGGACCCGAGGGCACCTGCCTCGCTAATAGTAGCCGGCTGCAGAAAAAGAGAGGCGCGCAAGTTTGCCGACGGCGTTGAGAACACTGCCAAAGGGCCCAACCTGTATGGGGGCAAGAAACTCGAGTTCGGCGGCCGTATCCGCTTCCTGAGCCTGTCACCAAAGAGCTGGGAAGACCTGATACTGGCCCCGGCACTGAAAAATGAGATCGAAGCCAACACGGTCGGCTTCCTGAATAGGAAAGCAGAACTTGGCAGGTACGGTATACCGCCGCGCAGAGGAGTTATTCTGGTGGGCGAACCGGGTACCGGCAAGACCTTGATATCCAAGATACTCATGACCGGGAGCCCGGGCATTACCTGCATTGTGGCTCACCAAAGCGGCCTGGCGCACAGCAGATATATCTACGAGCTGTACGAGTTGGCTGAAGATTTGAAGCCAAGCATAGTATTCATCGAGGACATTGACCTCGTCGGGGAAAAGAGAGGAGAAGGCTTGTTCTCACTCCTGTCAGCTCTCGACGGAATCGAAGAGTGCAGAGACATCGTTACCGTTGCCAGCACGAACTTCATTGAGATTCTAGACAAAGCTCTGACCGAGCGGCCTTCCCGGTTCGACCGGATAATCCAGCTGCCACCGCCTTCGCTGGAGCAAAGAAGGCAGCTCATTCGTTGCCTTTCCCAGAGAATCCCCATGGATGAGAATATCCAGGACTATCTTGCCCGCAGGAGCGAGCATTACACCCCGGCCCAGGTTCAGGAGGCGGCTTACAGCCTGGTCATCGACCGTGGACATAGCTTCGACTGTGACGGACCCGGCGACCACGAATTCACTATGACCGACGTGGACAATGTCCTGGCCAAGATAAACAGGAGGAATAGGGAGTTGGGCTTCAAAAGACTGGGCAACAACGGAAACGGCTCTAGCATTGAAGCGGTAGCACACTCCAGAGTGAGATGCTAAACCAAAAGGCAAACGAAAGGAGGGCGCAAACATGTTGTGAACAAAGCCACCCCGTTTCTCAGAGTAATGGACACGTTCATGAATCAAAGGAATCAGGGAGGTAGCACAAATGAGGATAATCATTGAAACGGACGCCAAGGAAGGGAAGGAGGCACCCGACAAAGGGACGCACAGCAAAGGCCCCCAGGATGTGTGGCGCTTTGGAGAAATCAGGAAGACTCTGTGGGGAGATGGCTCGTCCGTGGCAGGCCCCCGAGATGTGTGGGGCTTCGCGGGAATAAGAAAGACTCTCTGGGGAAAGTAACACCCGGTGCAGCCAAACCTAGCTAGACACACGCCAGGCGAGTCGGTAACACCAAGGGAGGAAGAATGGCCGCATACCTGGCAGACCAGTTCATCGCCTGGATAAACAGCCTGGCGCAGGACAACGTGGGAATCGCCCTGACGCTGATACTGGGCCTTGCTGCCCTGAGCGGTCTGTTGCTGGTAGCCGCCCTCAGGCTGCTCAGGACACTACTGCCCTTTCTAGTAGTGACGGGGACTGTTGTCCTTTGCTGGCACACGGGCTTGCTCGACCAGTGCTACGAGTGGCTGCTCAGCCTGGTATAGAAGGACGTACGAGAGTGGCTTCGATGAAACGCTGGAAGCGCATCTGGAGGCAGTGCCTTTCGAATGCGGGATCTGAAGTTCCACTACCTAATCGGCGTAGAAGGAGATGGCAAGAAGGCCTGGTCCGGTATGAACTCCCATGACGGGGGTGAACTCGGAGAGATAAAGCTCGACACAGCTGAACCTTGAACGGATCTCCGCTGCGAGCTTTTCCGCCTCCTCCAACTCATCAGCATGGTGCACCATGACATGCACCTTGGAATCTCCCATCCTCTGCGCCATTATCTCCAGCATGCGCTCTATGCCTCTTGTCTTGGTCCTGGGGCGTGCCACAGGCGTTGTTTCCCCAATAGCAGGGGAATGTTCGACAATAGGCTTCATACTCAATACCGCCCCGGCCCAAGCTGCCGCCCTGGCAATGCGGCCAAGTCTGGCAAGATAGTAGAGCGTATCCAGCATAGCGAAGAAATTCACCTTGCCCATCATGTCTCGTGCCACCTCGGCTGCCTGGGCCCGCTCCGCCCCCTGGCTGGCCACACGGGCCGCCTCGAGGACGATGAATCCCAATGCACCGGACACAGCCCGGCTGTCAAACACCTCGATGGTGGTACCGGGTATCTCCTCTTCAGCCATCTCCTTAGCTGCCACCGCCGCCTCAAAAGTCTGGCTTTGCAGGCTGGTGAGGGTGATACAGAGTACGCTTTCCGCTTTCTGGCTTAACTGGCGGTAGGCCTCGAGGAAAACCCCCGCTGATGGAGTTGAGGTGGTGGGTAGATTCTCTCTTTTGCGCATAATCCTGTAGACTTCGCCGGGGGTCATGTCAATTCCGTCGCGGTAGCTCTTGCCTTCATAGACTATTTCGAGAGGCACTACACAAATGTCGTACTTCTCCACCAGTTCCTTCGGCAGACAACACGTGCTGTCGGTAAGGATAGCAACCTTTTTCATGAGGCACACCCCCAAATAATCATCGCTACTACTTTGCCACACGAGGTAGTCCCATGTCAATAGGTTTCCGGCCGTGGCTGCTCAACTGACGCTTTTCTTCGGAGTGACACGTAGGGATCACGAACAGCACAACATGTAGTGCGAGGCTTTAGCCTCACCAAGTCCACCCCAGGCGACCTTGAAAGGTCGCGCTACATGTATGACATGCCTTGTCCGTCAGAGAAATAAGCATGTAGCGCGAGGCTTCAGCCTCGCCAAACCCCACCCACGGCGACCTTGAAAGGTCGCACTACATGGGCCGGACTGACACCAGTTGTCACCAATCAAGGAAGACGTCCCACCGGGGGTCAGACAGCGAGCGCTGATAGGTACCGAAGTAGCCAACCTTACCCAGGTCGTTCTTCCCTTGCAGAGCTCCGCTTGCCAGTTCATCCTCCGGAGGGACGCCTTCCGGTAGCTCGCGCGTATCCGGCGGCAGGTTGAACAAAACCCAATGCGCAAAAGCGCCGCTGGGAGCATCCGGATCGTCCATTATCAGGGCGAGCGAATCAGTCCCTGCGGGCACATCGCTCCAGCCAAGCGGTGGTGACACGTTCTCGCCGTCAGCGGGTGTATTTGGCGGGGATTTCTTCTCCTGCCTTGAAAGCTGAGCTAGAAACTGACAACGTCGGGGCACCCTCCTCCGCTGGCGGTGGTTCAGGCTCCAGTTCTGCGGCTTCTTCAGGCGCTGCCTCTTCCTGCGGTGGTGCCCTCTTCTCCGTCGGCGTGGGTTGAGCGCAGCCAGCTATTGCCATCCCTGTCAGCAAGAGCAAGGTCATGAACAGCAGCACAACTCGTCGCACTTCTTACCACCTCCTTCGCTGTCTAGCGGCAGAACGGTCTGGTCGAATCCTCCATGCCGACCCAGGCAAGACTTCACGACACGTACTACCAACCGCAAATCGTATTACCTTGCGTTCCTGATGTCGAGGTCTGTGCGGCTTGCTCGTTGGGGGTATCCTGGCTATAATGTACATGAACGACCAAGGCAACCGGTTAGCTACAGAGACCGGGCTTCATCAACTGTACACGGCGCCGGGGGGAGTGAGGAAACAGTGTCGCGCCAAAGAAGATTCGAGCAGCGCCCCCGGGCAGAATTGCTAGAACGGAGAGAATTCCTGAAGGGCATCACATTGCTGGGAGGGCTTACGTTCATATCCGCCTTCCTGCCCTCTTGTCTGCGCAAAGAAGAGCCAGCGCCTGAGCCTCCCGCCCCAACTACATCAACCGAACCCTTCGAGCCTGCCTCCGAGGAGACTCCACCGACCAAGATAAGCCTGGTACGCACCCGAGACCGAACGGAAGGGGTGCACAGGACTATTGCCTTGCTTGAGTCCAATCCCGTGCAGGGGAAAGCAGTCACCGTCAAGCCAAATTTCAATACGGCCGATCCCGCGCCCGGTTCCACGCACAACGATACTCTGCGCTCCCTAGTCCTTACCCTCAAGAATATGGGAGCTACCCGAGTCACGTTGGCCGAGCGCTGTGGGCCGTACATTAGCACCCGCGAAGTCATGGAAGAGAAGGGCATCGTCCGTCTGGCTGAGGAGGTCGACTTCGACATAATCAACCTTGAAGAGCTTGGGGACGATGGATGGGTTCACCTGCATCCCAAGGATAGCCACTGGAAGGACGGCTTCCATTTTCCACGTGCCTACCTGGAGGCGGAATCCATCGTGCAGACTTGCTGTCTAAAGACACACGCCTATGGTGGACACTTCAGCCTTTCCCTGAAGAACTCCGTTGGCACGGTGGCTGGAAAGGGCTACCCGTACATGCGCCAGATGCACATGTCACCTCACATGAGAAAAATGATTGCCGAGATCAATACGGCGTATTCACCAGACCTTATTCTGCTGGACAGCGTGGACGCCTTCGTCAAAGGAGGCCCCGACAAGGGTACCAGGGCGGAGGCCAACGTGATTCTCGGGGGCAGCGACCGGGTGGCAATCGATGCGGTTGGAGTAGCCATACTGCGGTTGCTGGGCACTACCCGGGAAGTAAGCGAAGGGCCGATTTTCCAGCAGGAACAGATCGCCAGGGCGGTGGAACTGGGCCTGGGAGTGAAGTCATCCTCACAGATTCAGCTGGTTACGGATGATGCAGAGAGCGAGGCATTTGCTGCGGAAGTCAGGGAAATCCTGCTCGCCAGCTAGCACGCGGCCTACGGCACGGACTGTGAACAATGGATTTGAGAAACGACAGCAATCGTCTCACATGGCGTCAAGCATCACTTGACCCAGATTGTGCCTCACATTCAAAGGGCCGACCGGAAAGATGTGTGTCCCGTGCAGAGACTGTCGCCGGTTAAGAGGCCCGGAGAATTCTATCGAGCACTGAGAGCCATAGTCTGCAAGGCACAAACAGAGAGCTCCGGCAGGCGCTAGCACACTCGCAGAGCACCTGGCCAAATCGGCCTAGCCATCTGAATTGCCTAGAATCACCATCCCTGGCCTTCGCTTATTTGTATCCGCACGATTGCTACTCTGACTTGATATGCTTGGCGATGATGTCCAGCGCTTCAAATAGGCCGGCCGTTGGCAGGAAGTAAGTCATCCTGATCCTGGTATGTTGATGCTTGGGCTCGGGGAAAATCCAGATACCACCCTTAAGAACAGCAGGCTCAGCCTGCGACAGCTTGTCGGTCAACCGGTAATCGAGGTTAAGCTTCCTGGCCAGGAAATCATCGCCCTTCCACTCAATGTCAACCGCTCTGCCTACAGCCGAGCTCTTCTGTCTGACCAGCCTGGTTTTCTTCTTACTCTCTTTGCCTGTCAGGCTGACGCTTCTCAGCACGAAGTCCAAAACGTATCGAACGCCATACTGGCTGGCCACGCCGATTACGTTTATTGAATCTATGTTCCTGTCTCTGAGCTTGATAACGCCCAATGGCTTCTGCACCCAGGAGCGCTTCTGCCCGGTTTCTTCCTGGCCGGCGGTCTCTTCAAGCCCGGGCGACTTCACCCCTATTCCGAGAAGGTGCTGCCGCAGCTCCTCCACCTTCTGCGGACCACCCTTCTTCCTGCTCCTCAAAGCCAGCGGAAAGCCTATGATCGCCAGAAGCGCCAGTAGGAGAGGTAGAAAATCGCTCCAGTCCATCTGATGTTCCTATATCGCCGGGGCGAGCCGTGGTGGCTTCTCAACCCTGGGCTCGTAACCGTGTCTCCGAGACCACCACAGCCCCCAGCCCGAAGAGTGCTGTGGCCAAACCAACCCAGAATCCCACGAAGGGGATCGCCCTCAGGATAACCAGGATGACAAGGCCCAGAGCCAGGGCTCCCACCAACAGGCCTTTGGATTCCACACCCCCGAGTCGCCTGAGAATCAGCCGCCCTATGAGCAGGGCAACCGGGATTTGACTAAGATACATGGCTATACCCCAGAGAGCCAGGACAATCAACCCCACAGGTATCCCGATGACCGTGAAACAGACAACTATGGCAGCGATGGGCACTGCGAACAAGGCGACAGCCCCCCAGCCCAGGCTTGGCAACGGCCTGGTTCGAATTGAGTCGGCCATTGACACCATCCTTCGGGGCGCGATGAGTACGGTGATAATCCCTATCACCAGTATCATCAGGAAAGCCACCACCTTACCCATGACTGCGCCAGCTATTGCAACGGCGGTGGCTGCTTCGGCTGTTTCCTCTACCTCTGGCACGTTGTGAGTAGTTGCGCCTCCCACCTGAGCTCCTGACTCGATATCGGCCTCGTTTTCACTGGTATAGGTGAGGTCACCTTGAATGTTCGCCGTGGGTGCTACGGTTAGATTGTCAACTTGAAGCTCGACATCTCCCTGCACGCCACCAGCGATGGTAACTTCTCCACCACCCCCTTTGACATCACCCTCGATGAGCCCGTCTATGCGCGCATTCCCGACGCCTAAGAGCAGGTCACCGCCAATCACAGCAGCGCTGGCGACATTCAGAGTGCCACCGAAAGCTATCAGGTCACCGCCAACGTCGCCCCTGATGTGAAGCGTCTCTCCCGCCAGCCGCGCAGCGTGGGCAACGTCACCGTTTACCTCAACCGTCTGAGCAACGGCAACAAGGCTACCATTGACTGTGCCATTAACGGTCACCTCTCTACCCACAGCCCAGAGGTCACCATTGACAGTACCATCAATGACGATACTGGCAGCGGCTACATAGAGGTCGTCGTCGACCACATCCCCGCTGGCGACAGTGACCGTGTCTCCGCTGCGGAGGTCAGCCGCCAATACAGGCGCCGAAGCCAGCAAGGTCACCAGTGTGGCAACCAGAACAGCACCCAGGCCCCTGAGAATATGCTTTGACATAGTTCACCTCCTGAAGGCTTCCATCAAGGGATTGCTCGGAAAAGGCAAGATACTCTTGCTACCGAGCATCACTTCTTCTCCTATATTGAAGACATCATGGCTACGTTGAATTCCCGCCGGTCAAAGGGTGGTACGGGCGCTCCCTCCCTTGGCTCCAGCCTCAGCGCGTCCGCGGGACACACCGAGATGCAAAGCCCGCACCCGATGCAGCGCTCCAGGTTCCGGATGACCAGGCCGCTCTCCATGGTGAGAGCATCCATCTGGCACCTGTCAGTGCAGGCGCCACACCCGACGCACTCTTCCTCGTCGACCTCCAGGACGAAGCCGGAACTGGCTCCCATGCTGGGAACGGCAGCGTTCTTGATGCTCTGAAGGATGCCGCAGTGGCAGCCACAGCAATTGCAGATGAAATCGATGTACTTGCCGGTGTTGCTGGAGCAGTGCACCAGCCCAGCCTCCTCGGAGCGGTCCAGAATCTGGAGTGCCTCCTCCCTGGACAGCCGTCTGCCGAAGCCGCGCTCGTCGACGAACTTCGCCTGAGGGCCAAAGGTCAGGCACACATCCTTCGGCTTGTCACAGGGATGCCCCACCAGCTCTCCGTGGTGGCGACAGTAGCAGGTGCTGACCGCTATGTAGTCGGCCCTGGCGATGTAGTCCGACACCTTATCGTAGGGATGAATCTCAACGCCGGCGGGGATGTCCTCTTCCACCGGGATCACCCTGGCAAAGGGGAAAGTAGCAAAGCCCGTGGAGACCGTCGCCGCATGCTGAGTGACCACATTGAAGTAATTCTCAAACAGGTAGGCCAGCTTTCTGGCGCGGTCGTTCACCTCCCCCTTCATCAACTGATATTCGAAAATACCGGGGACAAGCACCATCAGGCTATAATATGTCGCGTCGCCACGCTCACGAGTGACAACGAGTCCCTTGTCGGCCATGGTTTCCAGAAGGCCCTCCACCCTCCTGGCATCAGCGCCGATGTCCTTGGCAAAGGTCGCTGCCGGCACGGGAGTCGGGGGCAATTTAGCCGCCAGCTCCGCCTCCTCGGGGGTGAAAAGCTCCTCGATCAGGTCAAAGAACTCCCTGCACTTCAGGGCTGGCATCGCTCCCCCTATCGAACTTAGCTTATCGGCCAGCTTTTCATAGACTGCCTCAGGCATGGTCCCCCTCGTTTCAAGTCCATTATTCGATTTCGATATCTCTCAGTCTAAGCTCTGTTCCGCCAACAGTCTGGATATCCTGGCCCTGACATCCGGGGCAAACGTAGCGGTAATCATCCACGACGAAGGCCTCATCACAACTCCTGCACTTCCCGGTTACCGGCGCTATCTCCAGGCCAAGATAGGCTCCGCTGGCAATGGTATTCTCCGCCATCAGGCCAAAACAGAAGTAGAACTGGCTGGGGACAATCCCCCTCAGCTCCCCTGCCACCACGTTGACTCTGGTAATCCTTCGGGCGCCCTCCTTCTCAGCTGCGGCAACGGCGATATTGATGAGGCTCCGGGCGATAGCGCTCTCATGCACGTGCCCGGTCCCCAACCCTCCCTTGGTAGCGCTGCTCAAGCCACGATATCCAGGCCGGAATACCCTCACTCGTGGTGCAGGAAATATCCATGATCTCCAAGTCGGGATTGACCCTTCGTGCGTTGGCCTTTGCTTCCTCCAGATTGAAGTTGGTATGTTGCAGCAGGTCGATCTTGTTGATTAGCAGCAGCTCCGACTCGCGGAACATCAGCGGGTACTTGAGCGGCTTCTCATCGCCCTCTGTTACGCTGAGAATCATGACCTTGCAGTCCTCGCCCACCTTGAACTCAGCAGGGCAGACGAGGTTACCGACGTTTTCAATGAACAAGATATCGATCTGGCTCAGGGCGAGATGGGGCAGAGCGGAGGAGATCATGTTGGCATCGAGATGACAGGCGGTGCCCGTCGTCAGTTGCACCACTGGAAGCTGGTACTTCTCCAGTCGTTCGGAATCGCGGGTAGTCTCAATGTCCCCGGCAATCACACCGACGCGGAGCTTTCCCTTGAGCGCCTCCCCGGTCTTCTCCAGCAAGGTCGTTTTCCCAGCTCCGGCCGAGCTCATCAGGTTAATCACCATGTTGCGGTGTTTATCGAAGACCTCCCTATTGGCAGCAGCAATGCGGTCGTTAGCCTCAAGGATATCGGTCATCACGCTGATCTTCATTTGCTGCTCCCCAATACGACTCCTTTGCCGCCGGCCTGGCTGGCCTAGTATAGCATTCACCAAAACGTGCTACAAGAAACGTTATCGGGGGTGTTCCGCGCGTAATTCTAGGCATACCTATAGCCATACGAGTAATGTGGACAAGCAAACGGGTTATGGGCCAGTGGTCCCAGTTGCCGGAGCTTCGCACGCCAAGGCAGCGACGGGGCAGCGCTGGAGTAGAAGTTGCTGACAGGCTATCCACATAACATGTGACAATGGAGGGAGACCCGGGCGTAAACAACAACCGTAGTAGCCCTGGCACAACCGCAGCACGGGTTGGAGGAATGGGGCTGTGGGAGCATCGCGACTGCCGTCTGCCGGCGGTTGTGGGTCTACCTTTTCATTGTGAGCAGACTGCGCCTACCCCAAGCCGGCGCAGCTGAAACGCTGACCTGACGCAGTTGAAGAATGGAACGGGGCTTTCGCAGCCTTGGTGGCAGTGACAAAGCCAGAGGATATGCAAAATGGCCCGAAAAGCCAGCGGATGAAGGGTCCCCTGATTGGCCGGCAATGGTACCACAAAACGAGGAGCAAGGAGATGCCAAGCCCCGCACGCCGTCAGGGCAGCGCCACCTGCGCGGTGCCGACGGCGACGTCTTCCTCATCCTGATTCCTGGCCCACAGGTCAAGAACTACGAAGTCCTCTCCTTTACCAATGGGATGTTTCTCAGTGACCACGGCGCCGTAGGTACAGGTAGAACCTTCGGGCACGGGCTTGATAAGCTTGACCTCCATCCTCCTCAGCCTACCGCCGACGGGAGTTACCCAAGCAGACTAGTACATGAAAATACGCACTCTCTTGCGCAGCACGAAGCCTGCTACCAGGCCGAAAAATAGACCTCCAAGGTGACCCTGCCAGGCTACATTTGGGAAGAAGGACATGACGACAAAGCCCCCGATTACTGCCACCCAGAGAGGCATAGGGACAGGTACGGGAAAGATGAAGACCCGTAGCTTAGGCGTTAGCACGGCAAGCGTACCACCGAGGGCGAAAACGGCGCCTGAAGCACCGACAACTATGGCGAAAGGCGACCCCAGAAGCATGAAAAAGATATTGCCCAGTATTCCTCCGAAGAAGTAGATGGTGAAAAACGTCCGGGTGCCGATTAGCCCAATCAGGAACCTGCCGAAGAAGAAGAGCGTCAGCATATTGGCCGCGAGATGCCATAGGCCACCGTGGACAAAAAGGTTGGTCACTATTGTCCACGGCCTCTCGAAGAAAGTCGCCGGCTGCAAGCCAAGGAGTGCAATGAGAGGGTAATCCAGCAGCGAGGCTATCATGGTGGCCACATACACCACCACACAGGCGATTATTATCGCCAACACAGGAGCCTGGCCATAGCCCCGGTAGCCAACCCTTCTCATTACTCTGCGTACCTCTCTCGCGAGTATCCAGCCCCGCCCCCCTGCCAGTCAACCCCTGTTCTAGCCAGGATACCTCTCCTGGAACACGATTTCCGCCAGCTCCTTGCGCGCCGCCGCCCGACCCTCCCCCTCAGGATAACCCAACGGGGTCAACTCAACCACCCTGACGCCCTGGGGAACCTGCAACATATCCTCCACCTTCCTGGCATCAAACAGGCCCACATGTACTGTGCCCAGTCCCATCTCATGCGCCGCCAGCATCAAGTTCTGCATGGCCAGCGCCACATCAAACATGAACCAGTCGCCTTTGTCCGTGGCAGCCTGCCCCTTGTAGAAGCCAGACTTGCCTAGCTCGGCACACGCCACGATGACCACCGGCGCATTCCTCACCGCGTCGGCAGCCGAGTTACCCGGTGCCAGCGCCTCAGCTATCCGGCCCCTGGTGTCGGGCTCCCTGACCACCACGAACCGCCAGCACTGAGTATTTGCCCAGGATGGAGCCCACCGCGCGGCCTCAAGGACAGCTTGAAGGGCTTCTTCCGTGACAGGCTCAGTGCGGTATTTCCTGATACTCCGTCGCTCCTTTATCGCTTGCATGACATCCATATTGGTGACCCCTTCCGAAAATGAAGACCCGAGCCCTCATTCCAGCGAGAACAGAACCTTGCCATCCTCCGTCTTCCTCCGTATCGTCCCGTCCCCTTCAAGGTAGTTAAGGTGAGCGATCGTCTCTCCAATGGCAAACCATTTCTGCACCGGAGGAAACAGCTCCCAGGAGCTGACGTCTATATCCCAGGTTATGTAAGGGGCTACTTCCCAGGCGGTCTTATCACCCTCCTCCAGGGCAGCAACGGTCTCAGCCAGCCTGCTCTTGTGATGTTCCTGTAACTCTCTGATCCGCCCCCTGTGGTCGTTCCAGATGTTGCGGTGGCCCGGCAAGACAAGACTCACCTCAAGAGGATGGACCTTTTCCAGGCTCGCCAAATACTCCTTGAGAGCATTCTCCAGCTCCGGCCAGCACGTGATGTTAGGGGTGATGTCAATCAAGATGTGGTCGCCCGATACCAGGATTTTCTTGCTGGCCTCGTAGAGACACATGTGCCCCGGAGAATGCCCGGGTGTTTCAATGCACTTGAACGAGTAATCCCCTACGTCTATCGTGTCACCTTCTCTCATAACAGTGAACTCTAACTTGCGTCTCGGGCTATAACGATAGCCGGGATGGTTCTGCAGGGCTTTCTTGATTTCATCCTCGGGGAAGCCGTGAGACCGGTAAAAGGTGACCATCTCCGCAAAGCGCTCCTCACGCTTCTCGCCCTCGGGATTGATAACAGACGCTTCCACCTCGCTGAAGTAGACCTTCGACGTCTCAGTGGCCAGATTTCCCACCAGGCCCAGGTGGTCCGCGTGCAAGTGGGTAATAAAGAAGTCCGTCTTGTTTAGGTCCACCTTCAGCTCTTCCAAAGCAGCCAGCATCGGACCCATGCATTCCTCGCGGTTCATCCCTGTATCAATGATCAGAGACCGCTCCCGACCCTTTATCAAGTACGAATTGACAGCCCTGAGAGGACTCTTGGGAAGGGGAATCTCGCTTCTGTAAAGGCCAGGTAGGACTTGCTCAGCCATTAAACCAACCTCCAATGCTAGACCGTCCCGCCATTGTATCACCTTTCGCGGCTTTTGTCCTCGCGCCGACCGAACCACCAGAAGCGTGACCCGAAACCATCAAGCCATAGCGCGATTGCCAATGTCAGGGGAGGTCAAGGCAGGACTACAGGAAAAAACTGGCATGCACTGACGGTTCTAACCCTATGGCCCGGGCGACCGGGCATTGGGAGCTAAACGCGCAGTCCGGCTTTTTTCAGTTCTGCGACCAAACAGGGGAGGATGTCGCACACGTCGCCCACCATTCCTATGTCTGCCACGTCAAAGATCGGGGCATCGGGGTTCCGGTCAATGGCCAGGACAACCTTTGCCTTCAGGAAACCGGCGGTGAACTGAGGAGCACCCGAAGCACCTAAGCTGACGAAGAGTTTAGGGCTGACTGTCTTGCCGCTCTGGCCAACCATCCTGTGCTCAGGTATCCATCCGCTATCTACAGCCGGCCGCGTACCTGCTACTGCCCCGCCCAGGACTTTCGCCAACTCCTCAACCGGCTCAAATCCTCCGGCCGAAAGTAGACCCCACCCACCGGCCACTACCACCTCAGCCTCCTCCAGGGCTACTTCAGCAATCTCTTCCTGCACTATTTCCAGCGTCTCCACCCTGAGCTCTTCTTGCACATCTACGGCTAGCCCAACGACCTCGCCCTGCCTCTCCTCCCAGTCGCATTTTGTCATGACTCCGGGGCTCACAGTGACTATCTGCGGTCTTCTCACAGGGCAGACAATGCTTACCATCAGATTTCCTCCCCAGCCAGGCACCACTTGAACCAACTGAGGCTTCTCGCTATCTTGATTGACAACATGCAGTTGCACGCAGTGAGCGGTCAGCCCAGTCTTCAGCTTGGCCGCTACCCTCGGGGCCAGGTCCCTGCCAATGCTCGTGGCTCCGATAAGTACGATCTCAGGCTTGTGTGTGTTGACAAGCTTTGCTATCAAACCAGCATATAATTCGCTCTGGTAAAGTCGAAGCCTTGGATCCTCTCCCAGGTAGACCCTGTCCGCACCGTAGCACACCAGTTCGTGGGTCAGTGCCTGGACTTTGTCTCCCAACAGGACGGCAGCCAGTCCCCCCTCGAGCTGCTGGGCAAGTTCAGTTGCCTTACCCAGAAGCTCGAAAGAGACGCTCATCAGCTCTCCCTGCCTTTGCTCGGCTATGACCCAGACCTCGTTCATGTTGCTATCAACTCCTGAAGCCTGTCCACTGCCTTCTTGGCTATCTGCGAAGGTGACCCCTCGATAATCTCCCTCCGGCGTCTTGTGTCGTGTTCAAATACACCGGTGACCTGAGTTGGCGAACCAGCAAGCCCAATTCTGTCTGGAGCAGCTCCAATGTCGGAAGCGCCCCAGATTTGCATCTCCTTGCTGCTTGCTTCCATTATCGCCCACACTGTGGGCAGCCGAGGTTGGTTGATCTCCTTGGTCACTGCGAGCACGGCTGGTAATCTCACCCTGACCTTCATATAGCCGCCTTCCAGGGCTTGCCGGACTATCAAGCTACCTTCTTGTTCAAAGGCAACCTGAGCAACAGAGGTTACATGCGGAACATCGAGAAACTCAGCAAGTTGGGGTGCTACCTGGCCAGTGGCACTGTCTATCGTCTCATTGCCACAGAGGATGAGAGCAAAGCGTCCCAGCCTTTTGATGCCGCAAGCCAGAGAATAGGCCGTGGCCAGCGTATCCGCCCCGGCGAAGGCCTTGTCACAAAGCAGGACGGCATTGTCAGCTCCCATTGCCAATGCCTCCTCCAGGGCGCGTCCTGCTTCCGGGGGTCCCATGCTTATCGCCGTCACCTTGCCCGAAAACCCCTCCCGAATCTTCAAGGCCTCCTCCAGGGCGTGGCGGTCAAGAGGATTGATTACCGCAGGGATCCCTTGTCTGGTTATCGTCTGCCGGGCAGCGTCAAGAGTAATCCGCGAGAAGTGCTCCGGGTGCGGCACCTGCTTAATACAGACTATAACATCAAGCGGCATAGGGCGTAATCTGGATGTGTATACTATCGAGCAATAGCGCCACCGATGATAACTCTCTGTACGTCCTGGGCTCCCGCCGCGGGCAGAAGCTCCAAGGCATCCCTCAGACGGCGCACAAGCTCGTATTCAGGACTAAGTCCGTAGCCGCCCATTATTTCTGCTGCCTTGAGGCATACCTTGTTGGCGACATCTGTGGCATACAGCTTCGCCCGGGCTATGTCCGGGCCTATCTCCCCCGGGCTCTTGCCTTGGTCCAATAGCCAGCCTATGTAGTAGCATAACCATCTCGCTGCTTCAGTTTCCACATTCATGTTAACCAGCGCAAACTGAACTGCCTGAAGCTGCACTATGGGCTTGCCATACAGGTTTCTCTCCTTGGCAAACTTGAGGGTCACTTCATAAGCCCCCTGGGCAATACCTAAGCTGACTGCCGCTGCCCCAGGCCTGCCCACAGCCCCGATGCCGCCGAGCGCTAAACGCACGCCTCGTCCTTCCTGGCCGACCAGATTTTCCTTGGGAATTCGGCAATTGGTAAAAGCTAGCTCACTAACGGGAATCGACCGCAGTCCCAGCCTTCCCTCCCTCCTGGGAGCTGTGAACCCCGGGGTTCCTTTCTCAACCAGCAGGAGGTTGGTGCCGTCCCCTGCCTTGGCGACGAAGCCAACGACGTCGGCCGTTTCACCCGCTGTAATAAAGGCCTTACGGCCGTTGACATTATACTCATCCCCTACCAATTCGGCAGTCGTCTGGAGTGTCGAAGCATCAGAGCCGCCTGTCGCCTCGGTAAGGGCCCAAGCCATGACCGTATCTCCCTGGCAAAGAGGAGGCAAGTACTTCTTCTTCTGTTCCTCACTGCCGAAGTTCTGCAATCCATACATACCTATCTGCCCAGTCTGGAAGTAGAAGCCCAGAGGGGGATAGACTCGTGATATCTCCTCAATCA
>JADHWZ010000153.1 GCA_016783225.1 Dehalococcoidia bacterium
TTAAGCCTCTTAGTCAGCCAGTAGCAAAGGTGAATGATACCATCTTTGACATGGATTACTACATAAAAGCGCTTGAGCTTTTTGCTCAGGGAAAGGATGCCGCCACACTCTCAGCCGCCACAGACAGGGTCATCGAAGCTATCGAGAACAGTGAGCTAATAAGGCAAGGAGCCACAGACCTGGGGATTAAGACAAGCTCCGACGAAATAGACAGTAGGCTTAATGATCTCAATTTGCCTGATGATGAGGTAAACAGGGATATGGTTGCTGCTGGACTGTTGGGAGATAAGCTGCTTGAAGACTACTTCGATCCCAAACTGCCAACTGCATGTGAACAAGCACAGGTTCAAGCAATGTTCTTAGGAAGCAGGAAGGTAGCCGACGAAGTAATAGAGAGGCTTGGAGCTAGCGATAATTTCACCTCCTTAGCGAAGGAATTCTCTACGGAAGCGCTGACTAAGGAGATAGGCGGTGACCTAGGCTGGCTGCCCAAAGACTTTTGGGATGTATTATTAGGAGATTTGGGAAATTCATTGCTTAAAGACATAGCTTTTAACCTTGAGCCAGGAATGCTGAGTGAACCAACTTATGACGAGTCAGTCACTAAAGGAATCGGTTACTGGCTGATAGAAGTGATTGAGAGAGATGAGAACAAAGGAAGCCACACCAGGGGTATCCTGCTGGGAAGCCAGCAAGAGGCAGAGAAAGTCAAAGCCAAGCTAGAAGCTGGTGAGGATTTTGCCACCATGGTTCAGGAATATTCCCAGCATTCAGCTACTAAGGAACTAGAAGGTGACCTCGGTTGGGTCCAAAAACAGCTCGGTAACCAAGCTATCATTGAAGCTGCTTTTGCGCTTGAGCCCGGCGTTCTAAGTGAGCCGGTGGCCGATGAGTCTATTCAGACTCAGGGAGGTTATTGGCTAGTCAGAGTTGTCGATAAAGATGCCGATCGACAGCTTGAGGATGAGACTAGACAAATACTGAAAGCCAAAGCCTTTGAAGATTGGCTAACGGAGCAAAGGGAGAAGAGCTCGATAGAGAATTACCTGGATAAGGAACAGAAAGCTTGGGCAGTGGAAAGAGTTCTTAAGGACAGGGGGCAATAGCTATGGCAACCAGGAGTAGCATTGGCATCGGCCTGATGGGGCTAGGTGTAATCGGCAGCGGTGTGACCAGAGTTCTGCTGGGGAAACCGGAAACCTTGGCCAGGGAGGCAGGCAGCCAATTGGTATTGAAGAAAATCCTGGATGTTGACTCGACTAAGCATGGCTCAATGGGACTTGAACGCGCGCTTTTCACCACTCAATCTGCGGAACTCATCAACCATCCCGAGATAGACATTGTCGTTGAACTTATCGGCGGTGAACATCCTGCCTTTGAGTATGTAAGAGAGGCACTCACGCACAACAAGCACGTTGTCACTGCTAACAAAGAGGTCATGGCAAAGCACTGGAGTGAGCTCTTGGCTGTGGCTCAAGAGCATCAGGTATCCCTTCGCTGCGAGGCCAGCGTCGGCGGTGGTATCCCTTTAATTGCGCCTTTCCAGGAGGACCTGGTGGCCAATGATATTTCGGCCATTTATGCAATCGTCAACGGAACCACCAACTACATTTTAACCCAGATGACCAAGGAAGGACTGGATTTCTCCGCGGCCTTGAAACAAGCTCAAGAATTAGGCTACGCTGAAGCCAACCCAGCCAATGACATAGAGGGCATCGATGCCGCCTATAAACTGGCCATATTGACAACTATTGCTTTTGGCACCGAGATTGGCCCGGAGAAAATATATCATGAGGGGATTTCACGACTCCAAGCTCGTGATTTTCGCTATGCCCAGGAACTGGGTTATGCAATAAAGCTTCTGGCAATTGCCAAACGAGCTGGGAATTCTATTGAAGCCCGTGTTCATCCTGTTTTTATTCCCGAGGATTCTTTGTTGGCCAAGGTAGATGGTGTTTACAATGCTATTCATGTAGAAGGGGATTTGGTGGGTAAGGTTATCTTTTACGGACAGGGAGCCGGCCCGTCGGCAACTTCAAGTGCCGTAGTTGCTGATATCATTAACATAGCTCAGAACATCAACCGCGGGACGAGCAGCATTCCTAAGTTGCCTTTCGCAAGCGACCAGACCGTTAAGCCTATGGCTGAGATAGAGACGCGATACTATGTGAGAATGAGCGTTGCTGACCAGCCAGGAGTTCTGGCGCAAATCTCAAAGATACTGGGCGACCGTTCCATTAGTATTTCTTCGGTGATCCAGAAAGAGACTGACCCATCGACCCATATTGCTGAGATTATGATAATGACTCATCCAGCCAACGAACAGGCAGTTCAACAAGCTCTCAAAAAAGCTGAGCATTTGCCCGTAGTCAAAGAGATTAGCAACTTCGTCAGGGTGGAAGCCTAGGGGGGACTATGGGGCGTGGTGTTCTAATCAGATATCGTGATTTTCTGCCGGTTACTCCAGCTACACCCCTGATAACGCTTGGGGAAGGCGATACCCCTCTGGTCAGGTCTGTCAGTCTAGAAAAGGAGCTTGGCTGTGGGGAACTCCATTTCAAGCTCGAGGGCTGTAATCCCACTGGCTCTTTCAAAGACCGGGGCATGGTGGTGGCCATAGCCAAAGCTGTGGAGAATGGTAGCTCCAGCGTAATCTGTGCTTCTACTGGAAATACCAGTGCTTCAGCCGCTGCTTACGGAGCTCGTTTTGGTCTCAGCGTCGTCGTCATTGTGCCAAAGGGGAAGATTGCTTTAGGCAAGCTGGCTCAAGCTATTGCTTATGGAGCAAAGATCATCGCCATACAAGGCAATTTTGATCAGGCTCTTCAAATAGTCCGCACTCTGGTTGAAAAACATCCAGTTACGCTGGTCAATTCCTTAAACCCGCATCGTATTGAAGGTCAGAAGACAGCAGCTTTTGAGATTGTAGACGATTTGGGTGATGCTCCCGACTATTTCTTTATCCCTGTAGGCAATGCTGGCAATATCACTGCTTACCGGAAAGGCTTTGTTGAATACAAACAGGCCGGCAAGTCAACCCAAACCCCGAAGATGATGGGCTTTCAAGCTAAAGGCGCAGCGCCCATCGTCGAAGGTAGGATTTTCAAGAGGCCCAAAACCCTGGCTACAGCTATTCGTATCGGTAATCCAGCCAGTTGGCAGGGAGCGGTAGCCGCCCGAGACGACTCAGACGGGGTCATTGACAGCATCACCGATGATGAGATTGTAGTTGCTTACAGGCTTCTAGCTACCAAGGAAGGCATCTTTGGCGAGCCAGCTTCAGCAGCTTCTCTAGCCGGGCTCATCAAGATGGCCAAGCAAGGGCTAAGACTGTCGGACAAGAAGGTAGTCTGCCTCATTACCGGCACTGGATTGAAAGACCCAGACCTTCCCATAAAGTTCGTCGAGCCTTTCCCACAGTTGCCGCCCGACATGGGGATAGTCGAGCAAACCCTAGGTTGGGATTAGCCTTTCCAAACTACAAGGCAAGCTAAAGTTGCAGTAAGGACTGCGAATGCCAGAAGTAAGCTCAGAAAGCATCGGTGACTTCTACCACCATTACCCGAAGGTAGCAGCCATAGTCACAGCCAATGCTAGAGGCAAGAAAGACGCTATGGCAGTCGCCTGGCATAGTCCCGTTTCCTTTGAGCCACCTCTCTACGGCATATCTATAGCGCCCAAGAGGTTTACGTACCAGCTCATTTTGGAAAGCAAGGAGTTTGGCATTAACTTCGTGCCTTTTGAAGCCGCCGAACTCGTGGCCTCGGTCGGTGGTAGCGGCGGTGGTGAAGTAGACAAGTTTCACAGATTTGATATCGCCGAAGAAAGGCCGTCAAAAACGAACGTGCCGATACTGAAGGATGCCTATGCCGCCTACGAGAGCAGGCTTGTGGACAACAGAACCTACGGTGACCATGTCTGGGTCGTAGGCGAAATTGTGGCTGTGCATTTCGCTGATGACGTTTTCACTGCCAACGGAGCGCTCGATTTGTCCAGGTTAAGACCAGCCCTTTATCTCGGAGCCGAGCTTTACGTAACTACAGACAAGGAATCTGTTAAAACCTTAGACCGTCAGACTTACGGCGGATGCTAGTGCATAGCACCAAAAAGGAGGCAGAAGGTGATTGACCAAGCCAAGATTAAGGCAGCAGCACTTTCTATGATTGAAGCTATTGGCGATGACCCTCAAAGGGAAGGCTTAAAAGGCACACCACAACGCATCGCTGAGATGTATGCTGAGCTTTTCTCGGGGTTGCAGATGGACGGACGCACAGAACTGACCGTAGGTTTTGAAGAAGGACACCGTGAAATGGTGATACTCAGAGATATTCCGTTTTATTCCATGTGTGAGCATCATCTGCTCCCCTTTCACGGTGTGGTTCATGTTGGCTATATCCCTAATCACGAGGGGCGAGTTGTCGGGGTGAGCAAGTTGGCACGGGCAGTAGACGTATTTGCCAAGCGTCCTCAGCTTCAGGAAAGAATGACAACGCAGATTGCTGATGCGATTCTGGAAGGTCTTCAACCGGATGGTGTGGCGGTGGTTATTCAGGCGGAGCACTTATGTATGACCATGCGCGGGGTTAAGAAGCAAGGGAGCAACGTCATTACCTCGGCAACCAGAGGGCTGTTCCGCAGTCGGGCAGCAACACGTGCTGAGTTCATGGCTCTGGTCCAAGGAAAATAACGCCGTTCGTGACACAGAGATTTGATTACCGCGAAGCCTGCAGCTCTCGGCCAGAAAACTACTCATATGCTAGTGTTTCTTGTATGCTCATTGCACGGTGAGCAGGTAACAAGCTAGCTACGACAGCTCACTGATTTCAGTTGCTAAGATGCTTTGTATTTGTCACTGCTCCTCCTATTCTGTCTTTTATTCTGAGAGCAGAACCTACTCTTAACAACCTGTCGAAATTTGGGAGACCACCTCAATAGCGAGTGAGAGTGCCGACGCCAGTGGAAGCTTTAATATTCTTCGGAAATAGTCTTGAAAGCTTCTCTA
>JADHWZ010000013.1 GCA_016783225.1 Dehalococcoidia bacterium
CTGCCGCCACCGATATGCCGGCATGATAAGCCCCCAACGCCAGGGCTTCATTTCCAGAAAGTAGTTTCTTCATTTCAGTCACGCTAAGCAAAAGTGGAGCCAGCGGTCAGATTCGAACTGACGACCGGCGGTTTACGAATGGCAAGCCAATTATACCACCTGATGCTCCCAGATAGGAAATGGTGCTACGTGGTTTGAGAGCCAAGCATGGTTTCGTATCTGGCGTGGCATCTGGTGCTGGGGCGTGCTAGGGAGTTTGTTAGCAAAATGTTAGCAAATTGCTAGGCAGGCGGGCATGACGGCGGACAAGATGCATGCGTGCCGGAGAGACTGGGGAAGGCAGGTAGAGAGACATTGGCGGGAAAGCACCAGTCGTCGCATTTCAACATGTCGGCATCCGACATGCTCTTTCATTTTCATTCAGGGTATGTGGTCTACCTCTCACCGCAATGGTTGAAAGGTTCACTTGACCTACCCACTACCGTTTGCAAGTGCCGCAATATGGCATTCATCACATGCCTTATTCGTCTGGTGCGTAGTACAGCCGGGTGAACTCACTGAGACCTACGTCAGCCTTGCTCATGTGGAAGGCCTGCCTTACCAGATCTTCCCCTATTGCCGACTCAAGGCTATTGAGCACCCCCTTTATTTGCAGTGCTACCCCCTGCCCCAGAAAGACAATGCTATATGCTCCAAGGTCACATAAGCATTGGAGTGCTTGGTCTCTGAGTTCGGGGGCACCCTTTTCTTCCCCCAGCTGCGCAAGAGTTTGCCACAAACTCGCCAGCTCTGCGACGACTGAAACGAACCGTTGACCACCGGTTTGAGAGGCTTTCAAGCCGAGGACGGATAATATATTGCAAGTACTTGCTCTCAAATCTGGAGCCCACTGCTCCGGACAGTCGAAAGTCTCAGAGCAGAAGAGGCCTAGTCTTCGAACGGCCTCCTGTGTTGCGTCTGGGAGTCCTCCGTCGATTGCTAGCTGACTGACCTTTCCCAATGCCTCAATGGATAGGCGAGCCTGACCTTGCCTCCTCAAGGTTCTTAGTTCAGTCGAAGCGGTGACTGCTAAACCGATCAAAGCCTCCTTTGTTCCAGACTCCTGCCCGGACTTCGCCGATTGGAATCCGAGTCCCCCCAGATGGTAGGCAGCCGGTCCACATGCCTCGGCAGCATCCAGCTGAACTGCTCTAGTATACATGGTGCGGAGTTGCTTGGCCGCTTCGCGTTGCAGCAGAGGCGACTGCTCAACGACTGCAATTCTACCGACCGACCTGAGCGCATAAGTCACCTTATTCGCTACTCTATCCCATTTCCTAAGTAAGGCTTGTTCACCGATTTCTTTGAGAAGTCGGAGCATTCTTTTCCCCAAAGCACCTTCCTTCTTGACGGTCCCTCCCGCCACCTGCCCCAGCTCAACCACAATGTCCGTTACCACGCCCTTCGCTCCGGCGTGTACCAGATCATCGACCATGTCTACTAAACGTTCCATCGACTCGTCTACCTGCTTAGGCGAACTAGGGGCGGCTGCTATCGCGCACTCGCTCAGCTTTCTAATGACTTTTACTGGAGCAAGCGGATCATCTAGGGTTAACGTACCAATCCTCCCGATGACATCAATGATATCGCCCACGGCGTGAGATTCTTGGCCCCCCGCGTCCTCTTGTTCTGGCGCGAGCCTAGCGGCGAAGCTTGCCAGATCGCGTAGCTCAGCGAGTCCAGCATCGAAGGCGTCGTAGTATTTGAGGCTGTATAGACTCATTAGCGTATCGCGTATATCGGTTACTTCCTTCGGCATCTCTCTACCTTGGGTCTTAATCAGACTACGCTTCGCATCCGACCCTAAGTCTCGCAAAAGTGCCTCCGGCGTTAGCCTCCGAGTAAGCGCAACAAAGTACGGAATTAAAAGGGTTAAACAAAGCCCAGCCAAAACTAGTGAAATGGCCCCCCAGGTGACGCGCAGGGGCCCCAGGAGTGCAATGCTAAGTTCAATTAAGGGAACGCCGATGTCCGCTGTCGCTAAGCCCGCTAGTGAAAACACCACGCTAGCGACGAAGAGGAGTATATAGAGAAAGGTACTGGGCTTGAAGACCAACCTCATCATGCGTGGGCTATAACGGGAGGCGAGTTGGCCGGCGACCAGGGAGATAGTGAAAACCACAGCTAGAACTGTAGCCAGACCCTGCGAAACTGTGCTAAGCAAATAACGGTTGATGCCATCGGAGCTAGGAGTTGTGTTCACCCTAAAGAAGACGAACCAGGCGAAAGCGACCGCCAGGACAAGAAATGGCCAGAGGTAATTCCATCTGTGCAGCATCTGACCGAGGGCTTTTGAGCGCTCGGCAAGTGACCGTAGTTGGTCAGTTACTTTCATTGTCGCTGTCGTCTCCTTGGGCCGTCATGTCGCTCTGAGCGCATTTCGGGCTCTTTCTCATACAACCATTCTACGCTGATGATTTCTTGGTGGCAAGATAGTCCTGAATAGACTAATAGGCTGGACATGGGGCTGTGTTGTGTGCTTGACATGCAGGAGGCGACATGACCGAACCTTTGGTCCGCGAGGAGGAGCAGGCTTTGCCTAGCCACTTGCCGCAGGCCTGGCATTTGAACCGGCGCGTGAGCTCGCCAGTGTCTTTGTCGGTGAAGGTGATTAGCTCGACGGCTTCATCGGTGCCGCAATCCCCGCAAACTGGTGGATTGACGATGTCATTGCGTTTTTTCAAGCTTGGGGCTGGCAACTTTGGCTCTTTGAAGGGCCTGGCGGCTGCTGCGAGTTGCTGGGCTCGGGCAATCTCAAGGTAGGCGGTAAAAGGGGTTTTTGACATAAGCGGTGAAAATCAGAAAAAGCGGGCCAGTAGTGCTGCCTATGGCGCCGGATTCGGGCTTCTCTATTAGTTATAACGCAATCTCCAAAGTTTCCTGGGTGGTGTTGCCATAGCTTTGGCTAAGTGCGGGGAGGGATAGCAGCACATAAGATGTGAGACCGTCTGCGTAGGTGAGGTTTGAGATGGAGAGGTATTCATCGAGAACATTGGCTAGAGGCTTGTCTTGTGTAACATAACGCTCTTTCGTTGGGCATGTCTGCGAAGGATGCGAGCAATTGTTACTCAAACGTCATTAAACATCCATTTTTGGATGGAGAATTTCAGCATTGCCATTAACTTTCGGTACCTGCGTCAGCAACAGCGCTTTATTGTGGTTCACTGTTCAACACCGCAATCAGAAGGTGGGCAACAAAAGTTTCCATAACGTTGGCAAGTTGCCCTACATCCACTGATTCCTCCGGTATCGTGCCACGGTGAAGTATCCGGCTTCGCAAGTCGTAGCAGCGAGTGAAAAAATCAACCGATGATTGTCCATCAAAAAACTCGTCAGGCAATAAGCGACGAGCTAGCGTGCTCCCAGCCTGTCCAATTGACTGATACCGTACCCATCCGAGGCTACCAATAATTGATGCTTTCGTAGGTTCATCTATCATTGACTGCTGCGTCGTGGCTTCAAGCTCTGTCACTAAGGCTTGTACCTCGTCAGAACGCTTTAGCGGGTCTAAAAGTGCTTCGATTGCTGTGACAAGCGTGATAAAGCGACTGCGGGCGGACACATCAAAGAAGGAGCTTGCGTAAATTTCGCTTGCAAGCACCTGCTTTTCCGTAAGCTGCCGACTATTCAGGTATTCACGTTGGAAGGTGTCTATCAACTTGGGTGGATACTTACCCACCGTTTCCTTCGCATCGAACTTGACAAACCTCAGTTTTTCAACGTGTTCATAGACATCAATACCATGCATATCATTCCTTAGAGGATACCCATATTGTTTTTGCAGCATCGCCAAGCCTTCGTTCGTTACAACACTTTTTTGTTTCCCATCACCAAAATCTATGCCTAAACGCTGCTCGATGGCCCAGTAAAGAAGGGCGCGTTTGGATTTTTCGGCAGCGGTTCTTGCTTGATATTCTGAGGCATATGGTCCTCCTATAATAGCAGCGCGAGCATGACCTTTAATTGGCGTTCCAATGGCATCACTACACAGCCTTATGCGCTCCCCATGCGGCAAGACTAGGAGTTCGAGCTGCTCTACATCGGAGTCGATACGATACGCCTCGGGAAAATTGAATCTGAGTCGGAAGTCGTATAAGGGCATTATTAAACTCAACAAATTACTATAATGTTCATGGCATTGTACTGTTATTTAAGAAATCGGACCGTATCAAAACCAAGCCTATTTGATTTGCACAGATTATAAACTGAAAGTAGCTTCAAGACAATACCTAACGTTATTGAATCAATTGTTATTCCACATCACGCACCTGTAAAGGAGGAAACTTTTCGCTAGTTTGTTACCTCTAATCTAGACTTCCTCCTTGACTATTGCTATTTCATCCTCGGTGAGGCCGTAGAGCTTGTAGACTATTTGGTCGATGAGCTTGTCGGTAAGTTCGATGTGGTGCAGGAGGGGCTTGAGCTTGGTTGTGGAGGCGTCGAACTCGGGCCGGATAGTGGCCTGAGGTTCTCGTCGTGTGATGTCGATGCCGTTTGCCGCGTGGATTAGCCTCCGGTTTTGTTTGAATGCATCTAGGAAGCTCTCCCAACCCGCTTCGGGTTTCCAATACTCCTTCACCTTGGTCTTGTTCTTCAGGTGCTCTAGACCGATGCCCAGATAGCCTTCTAGCCACGTGAGGAAGCCCTTAATCTCAGCCTGCTTCTCCTTATGCAAGCGAGTCATTTCCTCAGCCAGAAAAGCAAGTAGGTCATGAACCACGTCTGATTGCTCATGCTGCGTATCGGGAGTGCCGTCTGGCTTTTGAGGCAGGCGCAGAACTACGAAGGACAGTTGTTTGCGGGTATCCTTGCTCTGGGGGTATTGCTCGTAGAGTCTTTTTGCTTCTGCAACCAAATCATCCCGCTCAGCCTGGGGTGTGGTGAAGTTGATGGAGCGAATTGGAAGTGCGCCTAGGTATTTATTGGAGATGTTAACAGTCAGGTCTGAGCGATTGGAGAAGCTTATGGCATAGTAGTAACTGAGGAGAGTGGAATTCAGCAGAGAGGCAACAAAGCTGTGGCTGTATGAGTCCCCTGGCAAGACAATGGTATTGAGCGAATTGAAGGGATAGTAACGCTCCCTGTCAATGGCCGCAGTGAGGGGTCTCGTTCCTCCTGCAACTCTCTGAACAAGAATTTTCTCTGGTCTTTGAAATATTGCTTCGTCTTGCATAACATTGAGGACAGATTTGTCATATTGTATGAACTTGTCTCGAAAGTATATTTGATACCTGCCAATATCCTTACCTTCTAGGAGTGGCTTGTAGCGATGATCAAGGGCACTATCTGCGATAAATGCGCTCTTGTGCTGCTTCCATGTTTGTATACCCGAGATGAGATGTGAGGCCAGATCGCGCAACTGGTGACTATATTTCTGCATGCGAGCGACTATCGTCTCGTCACTGGCAGTTTGCAGGACACTAAAGGTAAAGCCTATGTTTTTCTCAAATTGTGACTGAGGTATTCTAGTCACTCCGCCGTCGCTGGCGAGTACCCGGACCGCATTCTGTTGCCTAACCATAGGAGATGATTGCGCGTAGACTGACAGGACTATTGTCTCTGAGGTAACCCCCTCGAACACTTCCGTTCCGCAGAGCAGAATGTTTTCGACGGAGCAGGAATCCAGAAGTAGCTTCCTGAGTGGCGCATATGTTGTGGCCCGAAGAATGGTATTTGGGATAATATACGCTTGGCGCCCTCCGTCTGCAAGAAGCTGTAGAGCTGCTTCCATGAAAAGCGCGTAGGTGTTGACTTTACCAAATCCGCTCTTGAATGCTTCCAGATAGTACCCTTTCTCTTGGGGCGTGAACTCCTGAAGTCGGGTGTAAACATAGGGAGGATTCCCTACTATTGCACTGAAGCCGGCGTTGGGCAATTGCTGGCCGTTGCGATCAAAGAACACTTCGGGGAACTCCAGCTCCCAGTGAAAGAGGCGTCGCTCCTGCCCAGTTTTGACACCACTGGCAAACCAGGCTTGTTTCTGCCACTCCGCCCAATCGGCCTCCGTATCGCGGATGCTGGTGAGGAGATTATCATAGTCTTGAGGCTCTGACTCATTACCAAAGTACGTGCTGGTCCAGATGTGTGCTACCTCTTGGTAGCGTCTCAGAATATGCTGAGCAATGCCGTAGAGCTTCTCCTTCTCCTGGATGTCCGGTAGACCATCAGAGGGGATTTCGGCAATGCGGAAATAGTTGTCTACCGCGGTAGCGACATTCTGGTGGAAGTAGTATTCTAGGAGGCTCTGAGATGCCGGCACTGCCTTGACCAGCTTCTTTTTGCCGAAGCCGGGGAGTTGTCCCAGGTCATCCAGGCGAGCGCCGATGAGAGAGTTGCCACAGCGCAAATGGTGGTCAAGGAAACTCAAAGGCTTGTCGAGAGCGACAGTGGAAAGCCACAGAGAAAGCTTGGCGAGGTCAACGGCCAGAGGGTTTAGGTCTACTCCATAGATACAGCGCTCTATGACCTCTCGGCGAGCCCAGCGTATCTCATCCTCATCTATTTCTCGAGGGTCACCGCCCAGGGCTTCTACCAGTGCTCGGCCGAGGTAGTCAGTGGCCTCGACAAGGAAGTGTCCTGACCCCATGGCTGGATCTAGGACCTTGAGAGAGAGAATGGCGTCAATGGGGCTACCGTCGGACTTGCTTGCCTCGTTCAGAAGAGGCTCCAAGGTGTTAGTCACGGTGTATTTAACAATGTAGTCGGGCGTGTAGTAAGAGCCGGTTGCCTTACGTTCTCCTTTATCGGTCTCGAGGTAGACAGAGCCCGCTGGATAAACCTTAATGGGCTTACGGCTCGCCAGTTCTGCGAGGGGTATGAATTTCTCTCGCTTGTCCTCCTTTACGACTGCCATGTCCTGGCTAGCGTAACGCGGGCGGTGTTGGAGGAGTCCTTCATAGATTGAGCCGAGCTCGCGAATGCTAAGGTCGCGGTAGCTGACAAAACCACGCCCGGTGCGGCCGGCTGCCTCGGCTCGGGCAAGCTGGTCAATGGCTGCTGCCAAGTGGCGGTCGCCTATCTTCCATGCGGCGAGTGCCTGGTGCTCTTTCTCATCATCAAAGAGCCGGCCGTTATAGGGGGGAATGTGGAGGAACTTATCTCCGTCGTTGATGAGGGTAAACAGGTCTTTGAGCCGGGTCCAGTAGCCGGTGGTGACGGGGCTTAGATTGCTTTCGAAAGGCTCTTTGGCGACTATGTCATGGGCCAAGGCTCGAAGGCTGTAACTCATCTCATAAGGGAGGTTAGTTGCCGGCAGGAATTCCCTGGCCTCGGCATAGAGGATGAAGAGCAAGCGGTAGATGACTACAAAGGCGTTTTCCCGAACTAGATCTAGGTCATCAGGCTTGAGTTTATTCCCGGGAAACGAAAGGAAACCTTCGGCGAGTAAACGAAGCGCTTCGTAGACGTTATCCTTCAGCTCCTCGCTGACCTTGGCGGCATACTCGGTACTGGCCCGGTAGGCACGGTCGAGGAAACACTCTCCAGTGCCATCAGGTTGAAATGCATCCTTGTTGAAGAAAGCTAAAAAGTAGAGGAAAGCCTCTTCGTCTTGGGTGATTATTCGGGGTAAGTCTACTTCATAGTAAACATCCAGACGGTAGCTGAGATCGCGGTAATAGATTCGCCAGTGCCGGCCGTTGGTGAGTAGACCCCATTTCTTGTCAGTGGCGCGGAGATAGAAGTCAATCTGATAGCTAGGGTTGTGATTGGTGAAGGGGTCGCCGCGACCCTTGACACGCTTGTCCAGGGAGCGCTGCCACGCTTTGGCATCGCCTACTGCCAAAGCGGTTTTGAAAAACGCCATCTGCCCTTTGTGTGATTCTGCTTCCTGTCGAGCTTCTACAGAGGGGAAAAAGGCGTAGTCAGGATGCTTTACTCCCTCAGGAGACGGCACCGCTGGTTGCACGAAGTAAACGTGCCCCAGGACATCAAGTATGGGGCGAATGAGGCGTCGTTCAACCTCTGCTTCGGGGGTGTTGCCGTTGATGCCGGGAGTGGCCTTTTCCAGTATATCGCCGACGCGCTGACGATACTCCCAAGCCTTTTGCCTGAGAGTCTGCCAGTGAGGATCCTCTGGCGCTCGTTCTTCGAGGTAATAGTCGCTGAAAAGGGAACGATTGTTATAGTCGGCCAATCTATGTTCCTACCTGAACTCTATCAAGGCGAGTGAGACCAGCTCCGGCCGCTCGGCGACTATGATTTCCATGTTGCCGAGCTCCTCACGTCTCGCAACTACTCGGTCGTGTAGTCTCTCAGTCTCTTGGTCAAGGTCTCGAAGACGAGCCTCCTCTCCCAAAATACGGATATCCTGTCCGGAAGGGATCAATTGAGGCTGCAGCTTGTACTGGTGAAGCCTTTCCTCGATTACAGAGCGTTGCACCTGAATCTTGGTTTCTCGGGCCGAAGCATATCGGTCGAGATCGTGCTTCATGCCTTCGACGGTAGCTAGGCGACGTTCCTGAACAGTGTCCTCCAGTTCTTTGCTGCGGGTTACGGCCAGCTCCCAAGCCGCTGAGTGGATATGCTCAAGGTCGGCCAGGACTTTAAGGTGGCCGTCCATTAGCGTAGGAGGCGTCAGTTCGTTAGTGTCGAAGCGAGGGAATTGAGTGGCCGTATTCAGGTCCGGCGTACCTGATTCGCTTACATAAACGGGGTGCAGTTCCTCATGAGCTACAGTTCCTCTTCCGTCAGTGCACTTCAACCTGAAGTTGAAAAGCGCCCCCGGTTCTCCTTGCCTATGGTCGTTTTGGATGGTCTTCGCGGTAGTAGTACCATCGAAGCCCGGACCGGCCTGTGTGCAGTAACTGACGATGGAGTCAAAAAGGGGGTGGCCAAAGGCAACGAGCTGTACCTCATCTGGACGATGCTCACGAGCGGTTTCCCTATGGAAGGTCACACTTTCATAAGCGGGCATTACGCCTTGTCGCCGTACCATCTGGGGGATGTCGCGGATACGAAGAACTCCCGGCTTCTTGGTTTTAGTGATACGGCTGCCGTGGCTTAGGAGGAAGGCTTCAGCCAGTTGGGCGACATGCTGACTTGTGGCTGATGTTTGCTTGACGCGGTCCAGTAAGTGAAGCGCGTGTTGATGGTCATAGCGCCGGATCTCCTGAAAGAGCTCCTTATCGATGTGCTCAAGCATCTTAGCTCTTTCCCTGGCAGCCTGGGCAGCTTTTTTCACTGTGACCTGCGGCTCCTCCTTCTGTATCAAGGCTGTCATCACCAGGTCTGTCAAATCTACTTGCTCTAGGAGAGCTCCAAGTACATCATACGGGTCGCCGGGCATGTCACGGCCTATGAGAACGAGCTGTTTGAGTATGTTCTCGAGAATTTGGTCCTCGCGGGTGTTGGTGACAAACAAGTTGTATACTGTTACGTCCCTCTTTTGCCCGTAGCGGTGCAGACGACCGATGCGTTGCTGAATCTTGTAAGCCTTCCAGGGAAGTTCATAGTTCACCATAATGTGGCAGCTCCAGTGAAGGTTAATACCCTCACCCGCGGCGTCAGTGGCTATCATGATCTTTGTATTAGGTTGTTCTAGAGCCCGTTGGGCTTCCTCTCGTTGGTCCTGGTTCATACCGCCGTGAATAAGGCAGATCTTCCACTGATTTTGCTTGAACAAAGTACTCTGTGAGATTTGGCTTTCTAGATAGCGAAGGGTGTCTGTATATTCGGTGAACACTATGACTTTCTGGGTGGGATCTACGGTGAGGATACCTTGGAGGAAGCTCAGCAACTCATCTTTCTTGGAGTCAACTGTCACCGATGCGGCTAGCGCAGTCAGTGGCTCGAGCTGGCTGATTTCCCTTTCAATGAGCTCCCTCTCAAATTTAGCAGGCAAGATCTCGAGCTTGGACTCCAGGTCTTGCCTATCGTGGTCGTCGAGGCTGTCTGGGTCTTCCTCATAGTCCGCGAGCCGTCTTTGGTCTTCGGCGTTGATTCTCAGCTCTGCCTGTGCTTGATCTAAATTCTTTAGATGGTCCCTGAGCGCGTTCAATCGCCTGGTGAGTGATAGACGTATAGCTTGAATGCTCGAAACCATGCGCTTTTGGAAGAGAACCATGACAAATCCGATAGCGCGGTTTTCCTTCTCGAGGGTTTTGGCAAGGTTGAAGCCTTCGATGACGTACTGGGTGACGGCGTTGTAGAGTTCGATTTCCGGCTTCGTGTATTTCACAGGCCATGTCCTCACGTCTCTGTCTACAAAGACTGGCTTTCCATGCTCATCAAGTATTTCCTTCTTAACGCGGCGGATCGTGAATTGGCCAACATGCTTTGGGTCGAGAAGTTCTGGGGCGGGGAAGGCAAACTCATCAAGCAGGGATAGAAGGGCATTGAAGGTGTAGCGGTCGCCATTATGAGGAGTGGCTGAGAGGAGAAGGAACGAATCAGAGCGCTCAGCCATAGCCCTGCCAAGACGGTAACGTTGCGTCTCTTCAACCTTGGAGCCATATATCCTAGAGGATAGCTTGTGCGCCTCGTCAAAGATAGCTGTGTCCCATCTACATCCAGGCCGTTCCAGCTGGGCACGCACCTCGTCTCGTTTGGCCAGGTCTAAGGACGCGATAATTCTTGGGTGATGCTCCCAGGGGTTCTGTTCGGGTGGGAGCTTTTCCATCAGTTGCCGGAGATATGGGCCGTCGTAGAGAATGTAGTCCCGGCCAAAGCATTCCTTGAGCTCACGCTTCCAGTTTCTGCATACTCCGACTGGTGCGAGTATTAGGACGCGGTCTGCTCGGCTCCGAGCCATTAGCTCCTCCAAAATCATACCGGTTTCGATCGTCTTCCCCAGACCAGTGTCATCAGCGATCAGGAACCGATGTGGAAAAGAATTAACGACTCTGTGAACGGCCTCAACCTGGTAGGGCTCGAGGTTTACGCGGGAACTGGATAGGCTGACCATTCGGTCGTATTCATAGGCCAGGGAGAGTCGCAATGATTCGGTGCGGAGGTCGTATTGGAGCGGGGAGGAGAACTGGTTAGATAAGGCCATCTCTATTGGGCCGAGCCAGGGGCGAATGTCGGTCGGCGGAGTCATCCATTTTTGAGCCTGCGCTGTGTCTTCTAAGAGAATCTCGTAGCGGAAACGGTTGCCTCCAATATCTTCAACAGATATGACTCTGCCACGTTGACCGTGAACTAGTACGTTACTCCCGACTGGGAATGGGTGCTCTGTTACCTGCTTCGGCATTTTCATATTTATGCCTCTCTCATTGGTAACGGGCTGGCGCAAACGCTCAAGGGCGCTTTCTAAGCGCTACTCCCTGTGCCCGAATTGTATCAAAATTCTTGCGCCATTGCTGGACAATTTGATGGTTTGGGGGGAAACTACCCGCCAGGTTAGATTCAATATTAGTCTCAAGTCCCCCAAGGGTCAAGTTTGACGATCCTACCAGGACATGGGATCTGTCAGCTTCTTCCAAAAGATATACTTTCCTGTGCATGAAAGTAAGCTCTGCCGGATAGACCTTGGCTTGGATCTGGGAGTATCTCTCAGCCAGTTGGAGCAGAAAATCAGCGTCGGTCCTGGTAATTTGCTCTGAGCTAATTAGTGACAGAGAGCCTCCCTTGCTAAGGAAATGCTCTAGCTCATGCTCAATTGGTTTGAATCCGCTCGGGCTGAAGTAGGCGACGCAGATGCTAGCGGAGGTAGAGGATGGCAGGTCAGTTCGCAGCCAGTCCGCTACTGAGTGAGCGCGGTTGTCGATAAGCTCCCAGCCTGTAAGCCCCTCTACAGGGAAGATTTGTTCATCGTCGTGTGGGTGTGATTCGTAGGCGTCCACCGTGACAGCTCCTGGGGGGTATGATACATCTAGGCGGGTCGCAAGGCAATAGGTGTGGGAGGCACTGTTTGACTTCTCCAACCGCCTGAGCGTATTGTGCGTGGGGGCAGGTGCGCCCCCACGCACGGGACGAGTGTGGCTAGAAGGCTTTGCCTAGCCACTTGCCGCAGGTCTGGCACTTGAAGCGGCGCGTGTGAGCTGGCCGGTTGTGCAGGCTTCCTGTTCGTTCTCGTGGTGCGTCATCGTATGGCGGGAGAGGACGGGGATCAGTACCTGTTCGAATTGGCGCCGGTGTTCGTGACGGCAGACGGCGAGGTGGATGAAGGTGCTGCGAGGGCTACTGTTGAACACGCGGCGACTGGCTCGCCTGAGATGGAGATCGTGCCGCCCGACGCGGAGGTGGCATTTCAGGCGGCAAAGAAACATCTTGAAGGGAAGGTCGGGGTGTGGGACTGGGAGGATGACGTTGGGTTTGTCAGCATAAGTTGGGTGGTTTTCAAGTAGAGTGATGTGTCACGGTGCAAGGTCGTGGCCACGCTTCTAGGCATTGCACAACTCGTCAGAAGGTGTGATTTACAGATGTCAAGTACCACCATAAATGAAGAATCAAGGCTGTCAATACACTCTTGCCTCTGATGGAATGAATCACCAGTATAGCGTGCGGGAAGTATAATCTGCCGCTTCAACGATTCTTTTCATGCTACCTTTCTGGTCTCGTGTAATGAATACAAGGTTATATTCCACCGCGGTGCTGACTATCCAAAGATCGTTTTCATCTATGCCCAGCTCTTTACCTGTCGTTGGCTCAATCAGGTCTTCGACACGCTTCATAGTCAATCTATTTCGTCGGTCCCTTGGGGAATACTTCTTAAAGAGGTTAGCTCTGATATCCGAGTATGGTTCGCTAGTATAGTAATCAATATCCAGGCATTCATATTGAGCCATCGCGCTACGCACGATGAGCTGGCGATCTGAATCAATAGAAGGTGCAACTTTCAGGCCATATTCAATTTCACTGACAGCAATTGGACATATGTAGACGATACCTTCTCCCAGCTGCTCGAGATTATTCCTAACTTCAAAATGACCAGGACTGCCTTTATCAAAAACAGCGCTGGCAACGCTGGTATCAAGTAGATACCCCTCTTCTATGGTTCCATTCACCAGGAAAAGCTCTCCTACAGTTCAGAAAGTGCCTCTGAGATGCTCGGGTCATCTATGACTGGGATTCGAGCTAGAGTCTCATCAATCCGGGCTCGTTGAAATTCATTCGATATGTACTTGTGCCACGGAATAAAAGGTTTGAAACCTAGCGGATAGTATCCAGTGAATTCAACTGGTACTGGCCGAGAATGTCCGCGGAAGCAATCGAGAAGTTGTCGTTCAAGTTTTGGTGGTAAGTCATAGGCACGTAGGATCACGGCATCAATCTCAGCTAGTAACTGGTAGCAGGCGTCCCTAGCCCTATCTTCCTCAAATGGGTTAGCGAGCCATTCTTGTCTATACCGAATGTAAGTTCTTACTAGGTTGGTTAGAATCTCAGTAGTCGGTGCATCAAGGTTCGGGACAGGAACATTTCCTATAGTGGTCTTTTCATTAGATCTTCGTGCATGAGTCCATAGGTAGGCGTTTGCAACCGGTGTGTTGAGAATAGCTGCCAGCACCTCGATAGGAAGCCGGCCAAGCGACCATATCCCATGAAAGTTCTGGTAGCAGACTAAACCCTCGTAATCTGGCACAGCGGCAATTCGCCAAGGGCCACGACTGATCCTGGTGGCATTGGCAACAACCTTTGGCTTGTTCCAATGGTGGAGATATGCATTGGTACGCATCTCGTCAGGACCAACATTGAGAAATACATTATCACGGGAAATATAAGGCTCGAATCCTTCTCTTACCATATCCAGTCCCTTTTCAAATCCCTCTCTGGGATGCGAAGAAACGAATTTCTCTCTGTTTGGCCTTAGGGGAATAGTGTATTCAATCCCCCGGTGTATCTCTGCTATGTTACCAAAGCGCTCGTATGAGCTTAATCGGTCCCAAACCTGTGATAGAGGTGGCTCCCATAGCATATTGCCTCTAGTCATACTATCTGTTGGGACATCGCGTTCAGTTGTATAGGTAGCTGTCCCTTGACGCCTGAATATGGGGAGGTCATCTTTATCAACTAGAGCGGAGGTAATATGGATAGCAGCGGCTGGCTCGCCTTCTGCCAGCAGCAGCACGGCTTCAGCATCAGAGTGTCTGAACACTTTATCAGGCAGGGCCACCAGCTCGAGACGGCTATATGTCGAACCAACCGTTTCTCTAAGCTCACGATAGGCTTGGCCGGTTATGAAGGTTCTTGGTAGCACGAAACCCAATAGAGGCGGCCTTTGAGGATGGGTAACAATGCGGCGCAATATCTCAATAGGTTTGTGGACGGAAGTGAGGTTAGCGTAGATGCCCCTCTCGTCTATCGTGAAATCTTCGAAAGGAGGGTTACACAGGACTATACCTGCTCTGGCAATCTCTCTATCAAATATGGAGTCCTGAAAAGCATCCCCCCGTGTCAGTCGCCATCCATTAGGATTCGGGTAGTCAGCAAGCATGAGCGACAACCGCCCCACTTCCCAGGCAAACTCCTCTTTTTCAATGCCTGAGAGCCTTTGGATGAAATACTCATGTCGCTCTTCAGCACCCATTGATGATGGCAGCAACTCGCGCAGACGCCGCATTGCCGCCACTAGGAACACAGCATGGCCGGCAAATGGTTCAAACACGATGCGCTCACAATCCTCGAGTTTATCAAAGGGCAAATGGCGTACTATATACTCTGCTATATATGGGGGTGTACCGTGAATGCTATAAAGGGTTCTCAATTCCTTGCTGACAAAGGTGTTCTCATATACATGAGCTAGAGCCTCTACCGAGAGGTTCTGGAAATAGAATGCGCTTTTGATACTGTTCCAGGCCACAAGTTGCGTAGCATAGTCTTCTAGTACTGGTTTGGGGGTAGCTTCTCTGAAATAGAAATCCTCCACCGCCTTGACCACTATCCCGGGGTCCTCATTCAGCCAATTTCCGGGATAGTTTCGGTCATTGAGTATTTTTGCAGCAATGAGGCGAAACAAAAGGCGCACTAGTCCGGGGTAATCAGGCTCAGCGTTTGGGTACTTACTCTTGTATTGCTCTACGGCTATGAGCACAGTACGCCTAAGCAAACTGTCTAGCTTTTCTTGAACCTCCCCATTGATGAGGGGAAGCAGGCCCACATCAAAGAAATCTAGTTGAGCAGCAAAATCTTCTTCTCCCATGGATTTGGCTCGCAGGATCTGGTCTGGAGACCAGTCCTGCTTGTGAGATTCAAACATCCCCCTTATGCGCTCGGGACTTATGACTTCAAGCCATTTGGGATCACCCTGGCTGGTCATTTTCCACCGGTGTATTTCATTCTGCCGTATCTCGATAATGTGAGGAGCTCCGAGAGATCGATAGCTGGACACGAGCCGTATTCCTGTTTGGCCGTCTGAAATGACTACACCGAAGCATGCGTTCTGATAAGAAGGAGGGTCTTGAGCGAAAGTTGCCAGCGGGATAGTACGCACTGAGTAGATAGGCCCTAAGATGTCTGCGAATCCGTATTCCTCCTGAAGCAGGTTACCTTCATAACCAAGGAACCTGAGCCCCTGCTTCACCTGCCCGTAGTGATTATTCGAAGTTATATTCATGACTGACCGCCCCCATTTTCTCCCATTTCGTGTGACTTTTGCAAATGAGCCCGACGTTGGGAAGGGCTCTTGGGCGTGAGCTCAATATCCTTTAGGACAAGGGATAGACTCTCCCTTATCAGCGAGACATCGGCATCTGGATGGGCTATGACAATGACAGCCCCTGCCCCAAAGACATCAACTTCCCCCTTGAAGCCGCCCTGTACTACATATTTGGGAAGGTAGACCACCCCAGTCTTAGGATTTATCTTGATTCTCATCCTCATTAATGGGTTCCTGCCACATCATGTATCATTGATTATAAACGATATTTAGTTGAATTTCAACTATCCATCAATTGTTTGACAAGCATGAAATTCGGCTATGTGTAACTTAGCATTCAGCCAGAAGGTCCAATATCAATGATAAAACCGAAGCTTTCACCTGCACCGTGAATAACCCTTGCTGGTGCAGAATGTGATCGGAATCTTGGTGATGAACGTGGTTCTGCAGGAGGAGAATGGGGAGTCTCCACATGTATAAATTTTCCTGCTATAATTAATAGTGTGATACCTAGACAACCTAAGCCATTCCGTGAGGTACAACACTATGCCTGAGTTTCGGTCGTGGCGAAGCTATTGGGAATTCGAGAAATCGGTGAAGCTCAAGAATCGCTACGTCCGTGAATCAAGTGCTGAAGACTTTCTCAATACGGTGCTTGCCACCAGCAAAAGCCGTGAGAAAAGAATTTCAAAAGGAAGTCATTTATGGCGATCTCAACTTGGATATCATTGGGAGCCCGTAGGTGTCGACGACCAAGAGGACGTTGATGGGGAACTGTGTCCTCTTTCTCCCGACCGCATGAAACCGCCGCCCAACATGGCTACCGAAGGAAGAGCAAATCCAAAGGGTATTCCATATCTCTATCTTGCGACTGACAAGGAAACAGCGATGGCAGAGGTACGTCCCGGGTTAGGCTCCTTAATTTCGGTTGGACAGCTTAAGGTAATGCAAGATCTGGTCGTAGTTGACTGCTCTGCCTATCACCAAGACTCCGCTATCTACTTGAGAGAGCCTGCTCCAGAAGAACGTGAACGTGCAGTTTGGTCGCATATCGATCGTGCGTTCTGCACACCTATAAGTCCCAGGGACCAGACGGCAGAGTACATTCCTACGCAGATCATCGCTGAACTTTTTAAGAATAATGGTGCCGACGGCATAATTTACAAGAGTGCATTAGGGAAGGGTTCAAACGTAGTTCTATTTGATCTTGCGGCTGCAGAATTAGTTAATTGTTTCTTGTATCAGGCCAGAAAGGTTTCGTTTGACTTTGAGGAGACTGCAAATCCTTATTCTGTGAGAGAGCATTAGGAGGACCATGACAGTGTCTGACAGGGTGCTGCAGTCTGACTGCCAAGGTAAGTTACCAAATTCGCCCTAGGAACATTTCTAAGTGTGAATGTTGCAAAGGCTAACTGGCTAGCAAGAATAGCGTAGTGACTAAATGCCGCAGTACGAGAGTATATGCCCGCGCTTGTATATCAGCTCTTAACATTTGATCGTTTTGTGTGCTGGTGATAACGTAGTAGTTTTGTGCGTGGTGAAAAGATTTGGGCTAGCCGGGTCCCGTTCGACGCTTCTGTGGGAGTCAGTGTTTGGGTAGTTTGGGGGTATTATCTACAATACGAGGCGGTGGGGGGTGGAGGGAATTGTTTTATTTTTTTGGAGAAACAATTGGGTACGCTGCGGTTTCTTGGTGACTCTGGTTGAGGGTCCGTATTGGTGGTGGTATACTTCGTGAAGCAGTTGGAACCTAGGAGTGTATGAATGGAACAAGTTGTCAAAGTGAGTGCCTTCATTTTGCTGGGCGTCGGTACGCTGGGTCTTCTAACCAACGAGTTTATTGTCGATTGGGGGAGAGCTGCCACTCTAACGTTCGCTTCGATAAATGTTGTGGGGCTGGCTACTTTGGCTTTTGCGTACTGGGGCCGAAAATAGCAGCCATTGGTGATGCCCTGGCGGGCTAGGGATGGTAGAAGAGGGTGGGATTTCCTTTTTGGGTGGGAAAGAAAAGAGGGCAAGGGGAGGGTGGCTAGCCCTCCCCCTCCTGGAATAGGGGCTGCTGCTCTGGTGGCGGGATGAACTTGCGGCGGTGGCGCTTGGTTGGCCACAGGTCGGGGCGGTCAAGGAACATGGCTCCCTGGAGATGGCTCAGGTCTGGCGGCTTGGGCTTGGCCTCGGTGAAAAGCACCTCTCCCTCAACAAAGTCGGCCTGGTAGTTCATGGCTAGTCCTCCGGGCGCTGTTGAAGTAGTCGACAGGCTATTTCGTAGCAGGCTGCAAGCTGAATGATTTTGGCGCCGCCCAGGCCTTTGTAGCGGAGAAACTTTTCCAAGGGATGGTTGACCAAACCTGCGAGGCTACCGAAGTCCCGGATGATGCCCTCGGCAGCCTGCTCGTTGGAGAGGATGAGGGCCAAGAGCTCGAGTTCCGATAGCTTACTTGGTCCTTTGTCGACTAGCTTGTCTTGAATGTATGTCATGTCGTTTGCTCCTTGGCTTGCGCCTGTAGCTGGGCTTGCCTCTGGCTCGATTCGTCCAGGAAAGCGTAGTGGCTGGCGACGTGACGGGCGGCGAACCAGAAGATGGGTAGGACTAGCTGGTCTTTGGGGATTCGTTCTTGGGCGAACTTGGCAGCGGTTGCAAAGAGTTCATCTATTAGCTCCGTTGCGAGGGCGTATTCGATTTTGCTTAGCTCTCTCATTCTGTACCTCCTTTCAATAGTCGTCAGATGACGCCTTGCTCCTCAAGCCAGTCTACGTCAAGCTCGTTTTCACACTTTGGGCACTTGAAGAAGCAGTCGCCGGCGAGGCCGAAGTCCTGCCAGAATGGCTCGGAGTTGTAGGCAGTTAGCCGTAGCTGCTTGGTGCCGGTCTCGGTGTACCAAAGCTCGCTGATTTTCTCCCCACACTCGGGACACTCGACAGTTGGCTGCTTCAATTGTGGGGACTGAAGCTGGGCTGCCTGGTTGTTTGGTTGCGCTTGGTTCATGGTGTACCTCCTTGTTTGATTTGAGCGTGATAACGGATGCGCTCCCCCCGGAAGTGCTAGCGGCGGGTGATTCGAATGTCTGGCTCAAGCCAGATTTCGACGCCGCGGATGGCGCGGATGCCTCCCTTGACGGCGCTATTGAGCAAGCCTGTGTTCTCTACCTTGTACTCGTCTGGCAAGTCTTTGAAGCTGATGACGCGGTACTTGGGGATCATGCGCTGGCTGGCCGTGCCGAGCTCCGTCCTGACGGTGATCTGGGGTTGGTCGGGAAGGACGGGCGCCGGAAGGGGTGGCGGTGCGTTGCTGATTTCACCGGTCGCTGAGTCGACCTGAGGCACCGCGGGGACGAGAGCTGCACTGGCTGCGGCCGCCGCTCGGGCTGTGAGTTCTGCCTGCTGGCGGATCCGCTCCTGGTGCTGGTTGTAGTCGATGATTTTCCTCTTCCCTGCCTTGTAGGCGTTGGCGAGAGGGCCGGTGAGAGTAGCAAACAGGTCATTGATGCTGCGCTCGTGGTTCCTCAGTGGGTCAGTGAACTCTCGCCGCTTGGCGTCAATGGTCTTTGTCAGTGTGGATATGAGGGCGAGGTCTTGGGTGATGCGGGAGACATCGTCTTTGGTGCTGACAGTGGCTTGTTCCATGAAGGCGCAGATGCTCCTGACCTCTTCCTGGAAGGCTATGACTTTGGGGTCGAGCGTGGGGTTGATTTGGAGGGTTGCCGTCCTCCGAGCTGGTTTGGTTTCTTGGTGTAGCATTGGCTACCTCCTCTGATTATAGTTTGTGCGTGATGACGGATGCGCACCCCCCGTTGGCCTAGAAGGCCTTGCCTACCCAGATTCTGCAGACCTGGCACTTGAAGCGTGTCATGAGCTGGCCGGTGTCCTGGTTGGTGAATTGCACCTTGTCCAGGTTGTCGCTTGAGCCACACTGCTTGCAGACGGGAAGGTTGACGGCGGCGGCGTTGCCTGTCGGCCTGGGTGCTTGGGCGGGCTGCGGGTTGCGGCGTTGTGCAGGGGCTGGTTTGGCCGCATCCACCCTGGCAACGTCCCGGGCAGTGTTTCCGTCTATGCAGTTGATGGTGTCGACGAGGAGCTCCATGGCTTCCTCGGCTGAGTCACCAAAGACGTTGACGGTGATGCCGTGCTCAAGCTGCTCATGCTTGATGTGCACCTTGCTGTTGTTGGCCATTGTGATCACCTCCTTTCGTGATGTATTCCTCGATTTCTTCGAGGTAGCGGGTGTGGTAGCCTTGGTCCTCAAAGAGGATTTTGGCTATGGTGAGGGCCCTAAGCGAGCGTGGGATTGTTAGGTGGTGCATGTCTAACCGTCCAGGGTTGGGCTTCCGCATTGGGGACAGACGGGCTCTTTCTCGTAGTCGAGCTCGCCGGCGAAGTCCAGGTAGCTGACTAGGCGCTCCGGGCATTCCCGTATATCGCCTGACCACTTGCACCGGTCACAGACTACGGGGATTGGTTTGGCGATGATTAGGCGGTCTGTTGCTGAGAGCTGCATAGTATTTCCTCCTCGGACTTTGTCAAGGACAAGTCCTTCTTGATTGCTTGTAGGTCGAGGTCGTCCTGGGCTGTGGCGAGGGCGTAGCCGTCATTGAGGCCTTGCTGGTAGGCGGTCGCGACGGCCTCATCGAGATTGGGCATTGTGCACCTCCTTTGGTTTGATGTAGTTGTAGAGCGTCTTTGCGGACCAGCGACGGTGGAAGCCGATACACTGCCAGCCTTTGTATAGGTGCTCGGTGCGAGGTGGTTTGACG
>JADHWZ010000014.1 GCA_016783225.1 Dehalococcoidia bacterium
ACAGATGTTGGGAAGCCAAAACCCACGATTTCGGCAACATCGCAGACTTCCATGCCCACATGGTCCAGCATGGAAGCATGCAGCGCCTTCGACTCGTAGTCAAGCGCAGACCCCTCCTGACCGGTATGGAGGGACGAGATGAGATGGATAAGCTGACTTTCCACATACTCAATGGCCTTTTCCAGGTCTCCCAGCGTCTCCGGCTTCAGTCCCATTACGGTTCTTATATGCGGCGCTTCTATCGCCACCTGGTCGCCAAGGTCAATTTTGTAATCCCTGCCATGTTTCTCAATCAAATAGTGAAGTACGTGGCGACCGTGCCCCCCATGAGCTGACATGCCCATACAACAGGCTAAGAGGACAACTCTGGCTTGCTGGGCGGAAATATCGATGCCGCAAGCTCCCCTCTTGTCGCCAGTGAGGTCACACTTGCCATAGGTGCAAAAGCAGCACAAATCACACGTTGGTGCATAAAAGGGCTTATAGGTCTTCATCAGCCTCATATCCCAGTTTCTTAAATCGGCAATCTCGGGCATCGGTGTATGCCCTACGGGTTCCCAGGCATCATCAGCCCTTATGATTTCATTAACTTCCTTCTGTCTCGCCGTTAGTTCCGCCAATGTGTTTACCTCCTTCTGAGTTACTAGGCTCTTAGTAGCCCACTAAGACTAAGTATCAATCTATGCTTTCCCTTCGATAACCTCCTTCATCAATTTGAGGCTCTCGGGATGCCTCAAAACCAGTATGTTGGCCCCGGCCAAGAGAAGACTGAGCGCAGTGGTGCTTTCCCACAGAAGACCCTGCTTCTCGCTTGCCTTCGCCTGTTTAGTCTTCCAGCACTCGCCGCCAAGGTCAGCCATGATAGGCATCTGCATCGTGTTATCTCCGAACATGACACCGATGTGCTTGGTTCTCTCCATTATGGTGAAGCTGTATTCCATGCCATAGCCCAGGCCCGAGCTCAGAGGGTCGATAACTATCCTCTCGGGCGGGAAGGTCTTCAAAAGCTTCACATTCAGTTCCTTCTCGAGATTTATGTCCAGCGGGGTCTGAGCGATTATGCAATGCCCGTGCTCTAAAGCCGCTTTGCCAATTGGCTCATAGTTCTCCTTCACCACTGGGCCTAAGAGAAGCTTCGCACCGTCACAGGCTTCAGCCACCTTGGTCAACACCTCAGCATCCTTCGTTTCATCGCCGGAGCCACACACGATAAGGGGCACATCTATAGCTGATACTACCTGTTTTGCTGTCTCGGCGGCCTTGTCAGCCGGGGCATTCGCCCCTGCAGGGTCGGTACTCACCAGTCGCAGGCAGACAAGGTCAGCACCAAGGTCTATGCACTTCTTCGCCCAGGCAACCGGGTCCGAAATAACATCCTTGTAAGGTTCACGCACCGATTCCGCCCAGCCTTCCGGCTCAGCATCAAGAACCTCCAGGGCAAGCCGCGGCTGGTTGTCAATTGTTCCTTCAAAAAAATGAAAGGGGAGCACACTCTCCCCCCCAATCTTAACAGCTTTTTCTCCTTTCCCAATCACTACCTCGCCGACCTTCCCCGAATAGGTCTCCAAAGGTGCTTTGTACTCCATCATTCACTCCTTTGCAGGATTTCTAACTCTCAAGCCAGGCATGAGAGTAAAGCGTCTCTCCCATTAGCACTTTTGTGGTCTTCACGTAGTCACACTCTTTTTGCGACAAGGAAGACATGTCTACGGCCTCGCCGTCCATCGTCTTATGAATAAGGGCGACAATATCAGGCAGTTCACCCTTATTCAAGCTCACGAGTTCCCTGTCCAGCACGTCGGCAATTGCTGAGTACAGTCCGTTTCTCCCCAGCATCACCATGTAGGTGCAATTGAGAATACCTCTGAGTTCTTCAGGCGTCCCGTTGGACACGTTGGAAAGGCCTACTGTTGATTTGACGCCGGGCAGGAGGTCAGCCAACATACTAACAAACTCCACAGCCTCAGCAACCTGTTTCTGGTCAGCGCTGACCGGCAAGATGATGGGGTCAACCCAGATATCCTCATTGGGAACACCAAGTTCGTTGGCATAGGCAACGGTCTCCATAATGCTCTCTATCCTCGAATCAACATCAGGAGGACAACCTTTGTCAGTCAGGACTGAGATGACTACATCAGTGCCGTATTTGGTAGCTAGGGGAAGCATCTGCTCTTTGCTGTCGGTTCTTCCTGAGGAGGAGTTAAGCAAGGGCCTTTTCTTGCAGGCTTTGAGACCAGCTTCCATGGCCACGGGGTTCAGAGTATCAATGGATAGCGGCAAATCAGTGACCTCTTGAATTGCATCGACGAGCCACTGGGTTACCTCCTCCGGGCTCTTTCTCGCCGGCCCGAGGTTTACGTCTATGTAGTCAGCTCCAGCCTGGGATTGCGCTGTAGTTAGCTCCTGGATTACCTTCGGGTTTTGATCCTTAACAGCGTCGTTGACTTGCTGGGAAATGATGTGGATGCTCTCACCGATTAGAATCATGTGACCTCCCTCTTGTCCTAGTTACCTGAAACCAAACCCAGCCAAACCGAAATGGATTGTATCATTTCAACTGTATAGTCGTCAACAAGGCGAATTGTCGAGGGTGATCTCGTTCGGATAGACGTGTGACAAGCAGTCTCCGCCTGTGCTAAAATGTCCCCTTGGAAGTTCCGTGACGGCAGTATCTCAGACCAGCCCATCGGGGACAGTAGCTGCTGCAGCACAGGCATCAACCTGTGACAAGGTGCCGCTGACATACCTTCATCTCGACCGTAGATGAGGCCCGGTTACTCCTCGGGCGCACCCTGTGAAGCGGCCTCTGGTGAAGGGTTAGGACACATGGTTAAGAAACCCATCCTGATAGTAGATGATGAGGCCATTGTGCGCGAGTCGATTAGGGATTGGCTCAAGGATGCTGGTTACCAGGTGGCGACGGCTGAGAGCGGTGAGGAAGCCCTGGAGATGATAAAGAAACAGGATTTCAGTGCTATGATTCTGGATGTGAGATTACCAGGGATAACCGGCATTAAGGTGCTGAAGGAAGTGAAGGCGCTGAAGCCTCAGATAAAATCAATTGTCATAACTGCCTACCCCACAGCGGAACTAGCAGCCGAGGCAAAGAAGCTAGGTGCTATCGACTATCTAGTCAAGCCCATTGCCCCGGATGACCTGGAAGGACTCATCCGGGAAACCCTTCTCAAATGTGAAACACACGAGTAAGGAGGCGACAGAGATGCAAGAGAACTCGGTGCTTATTGTGGACGATGAGCCGATTGTGCGCGAGTCAATAAGCGATTGGCTCAAGGATGCTGGGTACCACGTGGTGACTGCTGAGAGCGGTGAGGAAGCCCTGGCCATGATAGAGAAACAGGACTTCAGCGTTATGGTTCTGGACATAAGGTTGCCCGGGCAAACTGGGATAGCGGTGCTGAAGGAGGTCAAGGCGCAACGCCCATGGATCAAATCTATCATCATAACTGCTTATCCCTCGGCAGAGACAACAGCCGAGGCCAAGAAGTTGGGCGCAATTGACTATCTAATCAAGCCTCTTGCCCCCGATCACTTGGAAAGACTGATACGGGAAACACTCGGCTCAGTAGGCAAGGCGCCAACAGTCACTACCGCGGTAGAAATACGGCCCGAGCCTCCCGCTGTGGAAGTAGTCGAGGTCAAGAAGTCCGTGGTCATTAGCAAAGACGGCCTGAAGTCCATAGTGGAAAGCTTGGTCAAAGACATGGAGGTAGTCGGAGTCAAGTCCAGGCATGGCAAGTATGTCTACGATAGGATAGCTAGCTTCGAGGAACTCCGACTTGACCACGACGTTACGGTTATGCCTCCTACTCAGTATTTATTGCCACCAAAGGAAACCCTGCTCAAGTTCAAGGTCGGAGACGAGGCACAGGTTGAGCCGGTGACCGAAGCTGCCCAAAGAGCTATCATCGGCGTCCACCCCTATGACGTTAAGGCCATTGAGCTATTAGATGAGGCTTTCATGGCTACCAATCCCGACCCCAATTACATTGCCAGACGGCAGAACACCATCATCATTGCGGTCGACTGCCTTAATCCGTCGCCCAAATCCTTTGCCCCCAGCATGGGCACTCGCCTGACCGAAACAGGTTTTGACTTGTTGCTCACGGATATTGGTAACGACTACATGGTCACCGTAGGCTCAGAAAAGGGAGCCGAACTTCTTGCGAAGTATGCTCAAGCAATGGAACCAACCGGCAATGAGATACTCAGACAGAAAGCTGCGAGAGACGAGGCGTTGGCCAAATACAAGCTCTCCCTTAATGTGGCCAAGGAAAGATTGCCCAAGCTGTTGGAGGAGAGCTACGATGACCCATACTGGGAATCGAGGACTGAAGCCTGCCTTAGTTGCGCCTCCTGCGTCATGGTGTGTCCTACCTGTTTCTGTTTCGATGTCCATGACGAAGTGTCGCTAAACCTGAAAGAGGGAGAACGCTCCCGCCAGTGGGATGGATGCATGTTGGTCGACTTTGCCAAGGTAGCCACGGGTGAGAACTTCAGGCACGACAAGGCCAGCCGGTTCCGGCATCGAATGTTCCGCAAAGGGAAATACATTGTTGAGAGATATGGCATGGTTGGCTGCGTCGGCTGTGGTCGGTGCGCTACCGCCTGCCTAGCCGATATCGCCAGCCCGTTAGAGGCTTTCAATGCCCTGGCGGAGTCAGCCGGGCTCAAGGAAGCGGCCGCACGGATAGACATGGCAGCCAGACCAGATACCGGGCTATATGCCCCTCGCCCCGCTGAGCTCGTGAAGGTGGATGCATTGACTCCGAGGGAGAAGGTCTTCGAGTTCAGGTTCAAGGATGGCAAAGCCCTGGGGCAGCGGCCTGGCCAATTTGCCGAGGTTTCAGTAATGGGCATCGGCGAGTCACCAATCTCCATCTCCTCATCCCCAACCAGAGACGGGACCTTCCAGTTGGCAATAAGAGATGTCGGCAACGTCACCAATGCCCTGCATGGCCTGGAAAAGGGAGCTATTGTGGGCATTCGCGGCCCCTTCGGCAACGGCTTTCCACTAGAGGCTCTTGAAGGCAAGGACGTGCTACTCATAGCTGGAGGTATCGGCCTCTTCCCCCTGCGGTCGCTAGTACAGTATGTCCTCGACCGCAGGAGTTCCTTCGGCAGAGCCGTCTTACTTTTCGGAGCCCGGTCACCAGCGGAGCGGCTGTTTCTTGATGAGCTTGCCGAGTGGTCTCGGAATCCGGAGATTGAGTTCCATGAGACAGTAGACAGAGGAGACGATAGTTGGCAGGGAAATGTGGGTGTTATTACTACCCTTATCCCAAAGGTCGATATTGACCCCAGGAAGACCATGGCCGTGGTGGTAGGACCACCTATTATGTACCGGTTTGTCATCGGTGAGCTCAAGAAAAAAGATATTCCCGATGAGAACATAATCATGTCACTAGAGCGAAGAATGAAGTGCGGCGTGGGCAAGTGTGGACATTGCCAGATCAACGGTGTCTATGTGTGCCAGGAGGGGCCAGTATTCACTCTCGCCCAACTGAGAAATCTAAGGGAGGCAGTGTAATGAAACCGAAAGTAGCATTCTTTGATTTCACCGGTTGCGAAGGATGCCAGTTAGATGCACTCAATCTTGACGGAGAACAGGTTATCGATCTGCTCAACGCGGTGGATATCGTCAATTTCAGGGAGGTCATGACAGAGAGGGAGGATGACTACGATATTGCCTTTGTTGAGGGGAGCATAACCAGGGAGTCGGAGATACAACGACTGCAAGGAATACGTGACCAGGCCAAAGTTGTTGTCGCCCTCGGTGCCTGCGCCTGCATTGGAGGAATCAATTGTTTGAAGAACCATGTGCCGATGGAGGAGGCGCTGCGGACAGTCTACGGGAAAGACGCCAAGTATTACGATACCATTCCTGCCCGTCCGGCAGATGCGGTGGTAACGGTAGACTGCTACGTGAGGGGCTGCCCCATAGATACTGCCGAGCTTCTCAAAGTGGTCAAGGCGCTGCTGCTGGGCAAGAAGCCTGACATACCCAGCCACCCTGTCTGCGTCGAGTGTAAGATGGCTGGCAACGTCTGCGTTTTTGAAAGGGGCATGACATGCCTCGGACCGGTAACAAGAGCTGGCTGCAATGCCATATGCGTCACCAGTGGCCGGTTCTGTTGGGGCTGCCGCGGCTTGGTCGATGAGCCCAACATTGACTCAGAGAAGGACATACTTCAGAAATATGGCCTCACAGTAGAACAGGCGGTTGAGAGGTTCAAGATCTACAATACGTATGCGGAGGTGACCAAGTGACACAGGTCAATATCAACGTTCATCAGGTGACCAGAGTCGAGGGGCATGGCAATATCGTGTTGAATGCCCGGGATGGCAAAATCGAGGAACTGAGATGGGAGGTTCCCGAGTCACCTCGGTTGTTCGAGGTCATGCTCCGTGGCCGATACTATGTGGACGCTCCTATTATCGCCTCTCGAATCTGCGGCATCTGCTCCATTTCCCATACTACCGCCTCAATACAGGCCACCGAAGCTGCCTTCGGCATCTCGCCTTCGGAGCAAACCATACTCCTGCGTAAGCTCCTTTTCAACGCTGAAATGCTGGAGAGTCATATACTGCACATCCTCTTCCTTGCTGCCCCCGATTTCTTAGGGGTAGGCAGTGTCTTTCCCTTGGTGGAAACGCACAAGGACGTAGTGCTGATGGCGCTACGGTTAAAAAAGCTGGCCTACAATCTTGCTGAACTCCTGGCGGGCAGGAAAACTCATCCCATCTCTTGTATGGTGGGAGGCTTTGCCAAACTGCCCGAACTCGGCGAGCTTAAGGCCATTGAGGCCAGACTTGAGCAGGCTCTGGCTGACCTTGATGCCACTGTAGAACTGTTCAAGACCTTAAGCATTCCAGATTTCACACGGGAGACTGAGTATATTGCGCTCAAAGACCCGAAGGAGTATGCTTTTATCAGCGGGCAGATAGCCTCCACCGATGCTGGCATCGCCCCTCTGGACAAATACCTCGAAGTGACCAATGAGTTCTGCGTTCCTCACTCCACCGCCAAGTACACCAAGAACAAGCGAGATTCGTACATGGTAGGAGCCCTAGCTCGCTTCAATAATAACCATGACCAACTGCTACCTCGCGCCAAAAGCGCCGCTAAGGAACTTGGCTTGAGTGCTCCCTGCCACAATCCTTTTATGATAACCGTGGCCCAGCTAGTTGAGTCTGTCCACACCGTAGAGGACAGTATCAGCCTTATTGACCAACTCCTGACCAGGGGACTTGAGGAGGAGAACAACGGGGTGAAGATCCGGGCAGGGAGGGGTATCGGAGCGGTGGAAGCGCCACGGGGTATCCTGTTCCACGATTATACCTATGATAAGAACGGCACACTGACCAGCGCCAACTGCATTATTCCCACCAATCAGAACCACAACAACATCCAGAAAGATATGGAAGGTCTGGTGCCGCTCATACTTGGCCGCCCTGAGGATGAGATCAGACACACTCTGGAGATGCTAGTCAGAGCCTATGACCCCTGTATTTCCTGCTCTGCGCATCTGTTAAGTCTGTCCTTCAAATAGGCCGTGGATCAAGCGCACCAGTCGGTCCATGCTTGCAGGGCTGCGATGACCGCGGTGTCTTTAGTCAAAGGATACCCTCGTCGGCATCCAACAATGGTGACCCGCTGTGGTACTCAGGCCGACTTGCTCCCCTGTGAGTCATAGACTGGCAGGTGCACCGTAAAAGTGGTCCCCTTGCCCACCTCGCTGTCGACTTCTATCCTCCCCTGATGCCGCTGTATGATTCCATAGGATACAGCCAGCCCTAAACCCACTCCCTTCACTTCCTTCTTAGTGGTGAAGAAGGGGGTGAAGAGTCTCTGGAGGTTTTCTTGAGGAATACCACATCCTGTGTCCTTAACCTCTACCTTAATCTGACCTCCACTATCCGCTGAGGTATCGACAGTTAGCGTGCCTCCTTCAGTCATTGCCTGGATGGCATTCAGCATGAGATTGGTGGCAACCTGCTGAAGCTGGTCGGGATCAGCCATTACCTCGGGCAGAGTAGGGCTCAGGTTCTTTATCACCTCAACATGCTGCATCTGGGCTGAGTGGGCAACCAGACTAAAGGCTCGCTCGATGACCTCATTCAGGTTCACCAACCTAAGGGCCGGCTTTGATTCCCGGGAAAAATCCAGTAGATTTCGGATAATCCGACTGCTGCGCGTAAGCTCCAATTCCATCTTTGACAGGTAATCCAGGCCCTTTTCTTTGGAGAGCGTGTCGGCAGCCAACTTCTTAGCTAGCAACTGAGTGTACACCAGGACACCAGCTATGGGGTTATTAACCTCGTGAGCAATAGATGCCGCTAGTTGCCCTAGGGAGGTTAGCTTCTCCATCTGGATCAAGTTCCTTTGAGTAGCCTCCAATTTGTCAACGACATATGGCCAGCACATAGTAGGCTCAGCCAGGCCTTGACACACAGCAATGGCCAGCTCCCGGCAGGAGCCATAGCCACAGGCACCACAGTCCATCTGGACTTCGGGATCTGCCTTGCCGATTTCTGCCAAAACGGCTTCGATATCCTCCTTACTGGGGGCAGCCAGGCCGATAGCTTGCGCAGTAAACTTACGGCTGAGGTCGATGTTGGCATACTCCTCGATGTCTCTCTCCGTTTGTTCCGGGTCCGCCTCTCTCAGGGCATAGTTATTGATGATTTCACGGCGTTTGAAAACACTCAGGTCATTATCGATGACCGGCCCACTGATGCATCCCTCGCAGAAGTGGAGACTGGTTAGCTTGGCGGTGATGTTGCCTTCGGCGAGTTCTCTAAGGATCCTCATCGTATTGTCCCTGCCGCAGGCGGAAGTAACATCGTTTGACTGGATACTAGTCGAAAGCCCGGCTGTCTCGACCAAGCCACCGCAGATACCAAACAGACGACCGAGGTTGGGCTTGGGGCCGGAGAGCTGTCCTTCCTCCTCGGTTTCAGGATGAATTCCCTTGGCAGCGAACATCTCCTTCAACTCGGCGAAGGTCAGGACGGCGTCTATGACACCAGCAACATTCCCATCCGCAGCCTCAGCTTTCTTGGCCACGCAAGAGCCGATGAAGACCGCCTTAGCCTCCGGATTGTATTGCCATTTGATCACCCTGCCCATAGCTATCATGGGTGAAACAATGGGTGCCAAACTATCGATTAGCCTAGGATAATACTTCTCGATGTAGGATACTATGGCTGGACAAGGAGATGAGAGGTAAGCCTTACCATCGCTCCTACTCAGCAAGCGCGCGTACTCTCGGCAGACAAGCTCAGCGCCAAAGGAGTCCTCAATCACCTCGCTGAATCCCAATTTCTTGAGAGCAGTCGCAAGCTGTCGCGGTTGAACCTCGGGGAAAGCAGCCGGAAACGTGGCAGAGAGGAGGGCAATTACCGTTGACGATTCCGCCAGTAACTGCCGGACTGTTCCTATGTCGCTCTCCACCCGCTTTGCCTTCGGGACGCAGACCCGCACACAGTTGCCACAGGCAATGCAGCGTTCCCTGATTATCTCGGCCAAGCCCTCCCTTACCCTGATTGCCTTGGCCGGGCAGTCACGCACACAGGCATAACATCCCTGGCATTTTTCTCTATCGGTGTAAATCATACTCGCGCGGCCCTCCTTACCACAGCATGTCTGGTTCAGAGCCTAAGCCCGAGCTGCCCCGCGATCAGCGGTTCAATAGCTACCAAGCCAAAGCTGCGAAACATGACGCGTTCATTTCTTTTCTGCGTTCACCTATACGTATTATAGGGTCTCAGTAAGTGGACTTCAAGCTCCTGGAGAGTAGTCTCCCCTAGTAGTGACGTGACTCAGTCAGCTTAAGCAGCAAAGGAGCCCGCATACCCGAGCCATCATCCTTCAAACCTGTTGAACAGGTCTGGCCCCGAAAGGATTGGCCTGACGTCAGAGTCTCCACTTACAACAAGTGTTGAACAACTGGACAATGGGTCCATGACTGCTTTCCAATAGGTCAGCCAAAGGGAAGTCGGCAGCTGGCTTCGTGGCGTGGTCTAGATCGAGGCTATCCCACCACATCCGGGTAGACGCTTTGGCACGACAATTGCACCCAAAGCTCAGGAGAGGCTGACGGAGTCTCCAAACAACCAGACGTTTTGCCTCTATGGCTCGGAGAGCGCTGTTAGCCACCGTCGTCACCGTGAGTTCTTTCGATTTCGGGAGTGCCAGTTTGATGACATCACGCAAGGTGCCAGGGAAAAGGCGGCCAAGTTGGCCCCCCAGCCTGGAACATCGCGTAACAACCACAAACGAGAAACGGCCTCGGGGTAAGCTCCAGACAGGGCTAGAGCGCTCTGGAGCCCAAGGAGAATTGATTGCTAAGGCGTAAAGCAATAAAGTATAATGATTCGACAAAGGCAAGGTTTCCGAGGACATAATACTGGGAGGAAAAACAATGGAAGCAAAGAAAAGGAAGATCCTCATAGTAGAAGACGAGGCCGTGGTGAGAGAATCCCTGCGCGACTGGCTTGTGGAGGATGGATATGATGTTGATGTCGCCGAAGACGGGGAGGAGGCTCTGAAGAAAATCAAAGAGGAAGAGTTCGGGGTCATTGTCCTTGATCTAAGGCTGCCAGGTGTTGATGGTTTGCGAGTATTCGAGGAAGCCAAAGAGCTTAGACCCGAGACTAAAGGGGTCGTCATCACTGCCTACCCCTCCAAAGATACACTGGAAAAGGCGAAAAGGCTGGGGCTCCTCGATTATCTACCCAAACCCTTCAAAGTTGAAGACCTGGAGAAGATAATCGGTGGAGCGCTGGGAGAATTAGAAGAAAAAAAAATCGATAAGGAACATGTCTGGCTAGAGCTTGGCGCTGTTTCTTTTCGACTGTGCGATCACAATTACGAATGCGGCTCATGCGCCTTTGCACAGGACATACAGGATAGACTTGGAACCATAGCAGTCATTGGTGAGGATGAGGTCGAGAAGCTTAAGCAGTTGCCCGGCAGCCAAAGATTGTGCCGGTATTCGTCAGTGCACTTTGTCCACAAGGAGAAGCCGGGCTCAAGCTGACTCTGGCTTCCTGGTAGCACATGAAGGGATCCTCAGTCAGGTCCCCTTGACACTCCCCCTCGTTAATGCTAGCCCCGGCGAGGATCCGAGGTTTGGACAGAGACACAGCCTCAGTTCAGGCTAAGGCAAAGGCGGAGATATCAAATCATTCGACCGTGTAACCAATCTTGGGGCACGTGTCGAATCATTCAACTAGGTAACCCAACGAGAGGGTATTGACAACACTCTTGCCAGATTGGTATTATGGTAGCCTCTTGCCATGATAGAAAGGCGGTTCGTTTCGTATAGGTAGCGATGTGCACGCTAGAGCACACGGCTACCTTTTTTTGTACCATACGTTTTGGTGACAGTTACCCGAGAATGAACCTAAGCAGGAGGCCAACATGGAACCGAAGATTGGTGTTTATGTATGTCATTGCGGGAGCAATATTGCCGGCACGGTAGATGTTGAGCAAGTAGCCGAATATGCCCGAAGCCTGCCGTGGGTGGAGGTGGCCCGCGACTACAGATTCATGTGTTCCGACCCAGGGCAGGACCTCATAAAGAATGATATCAGGGAGCTAGGCGTTAGTAGGGTAGTCGTGGCTTCATGCTCGCCGCAGATGCATGAGCCAACCTACCGCCGTGTTCTGCAGGAAGCCGGGCTTAACCCCTATTTCTTCGAGATGGCCAACATTCGAGAGCATTGCTCCTGGGTAACTGAAGACCACCAGCAAGCTACCCAAAAGGCCAAAGCCCTGGTAAGTGCTGCGGTCAGGCGTGCTTACTATCACCAGCCTTTAGAAGTCAAAGAGGTCCCAGTCAACCCGAACACTGTGATCGTTGGTGCAGGTATCGCCGGCATCCAGGCTGCTTTGGAAATCGCTGATTCCGAACATAAGGTGTATCTTGTGGAAAGGGAACCCAGCATCGGCGGACATATGATCCAACTGGACAAGACCTTCCCCACTTTGGACTGCTCTGCCTGTATATTGACGCCGAAGATGAGCTTGGTAGGATCTCATCCCTATATAGACTTGATGACCTATAGCGAAGTGGAGGATGTTTCCGGGTTTATTGGCAACTGGAAAGTGAATGTCAGGAAAAAACCAAGATATGTGGACATCGCTCAATGCACTGCCTGTGGTGAGTGCACCAATGTATGCCCTGTGGAAATGCCTTCTGAGTTTGACGTGGGCCTGGGCAAGAGGAAGGCAATCTACAGGCCCTTCGCCCAGGCTGTCCCGGGTGCTTTTGTCGCAGATAAGAGAGGACAGTCACCTTGTAGAATTGCTTGCCCGGCCGGTGTCAATGCTCAGGGTTACGTAGCCCTCATCTCCCAAGGCAAATTCAGGGAAGCCCTGGAGGTGTTCCGCAGGACTATGCCTTTTGCTGGGGTCTGTGGACGGGTGTGCACACATCCGTGCGAGGGAGAGTGCGAACGAGGCAACGTTGACCAACCCATAGCTATCAGGTCTCTGAAGCGCTTTATGGCTGACTATGAGCTAAAGGCAGGCAGAGAAAAGGCAACCCCAGCCAAGAAAACAGAAGAGGAAAAAATAGCCATCATCGGCTCCGGGCCCAGCGGCCTAGCTTGCGCCTACGACTTGGTCAAACAGGGATATCCAGTTACGGTGTTTGAAGCCGCCGCAAAGGCTGGCGGCCTTCTGCGCTACGGCATTCCTGACTATCGATTGCCTGAGGAGATAGTGGATAACGAGATTGGATATGTGCAAGAGCTGGGTGTGGAGATCAAGACAAATACTCCGGTGAAGAGCTTCAGCGAGATTTTCAACCAAGGTTACAAGGCAGCCTTCTTGGCCACAGGTGCCAGCGTCAGCCAGAAGATGGGTATCCCTGGCGAAGACAGTGCAGGGGTAATCCACGCCCTTGATTTCCTGAAGCAGGTCAACTCTGGCACCAAGGTTAGCCTGGGAAACAAAGTGGCAGTTATCGGCGGCGGCAACGCGGCCGTTGATGCTGCTCGAGTGGCTCTGCGCTTCGGAGTTAAAGAGGTAACTGTCGTCTATCGCCGGTCTCGGGCTGAGATGCCAGCCGTCCCCAGCGAAATTGAGGAAATGGAGCATGAAGGAGTAAACATCCACTTTCTGGCAGCGCCCGTGAAGGTAATATCCAAGGACAACCGAGTAACCGGTATGCAATGTATCCGTATGGAATTGGGTGAAGCTGATGCCAGCGGTCGGCGACGGCCAGTGCCAGTCAAAGGCTCAGAATTTGACATAGACGTTGACAACGTGCTTATCGCCATCGGCCAGGCAGTGAACAGGGAGCTGCTGCCCAAAGAGCTAGCCTTCACCGGCTGGGGAACAGTAGTTGTTGACCCGATTACGCTCCAAACTAACATAGATGGCATTTTTGCAGGCGGCGACGTGGTCGCTGGCCCGGCTGATGTTGTGACTGCTGTGGCTGCGGGCAAGGAAGCAGCCATTTCCATCGACCGTTACTTGCGTGGGACTGACCTCAAGGAGGGCAGAGCGGAGGCTCGTGAAAGGGTTAAGGATGTACCCACACAGGGAGTGGCAACGAAGGAAAGAGCAGTCATGCCCACACTTGATTTGGGGAAACGGTCTGGCTCCTTTACTGAGGTGGACCTCGGCTTTGACGAGAAGACGGCTATCGAAGAAGCCAGCCGCTGTCTGAACTGCGGCGGGTGCTGCGAGTGCCTTGAGTGCATCAAGGCCTGCGAGCGTGACGCCATCAACCACGACATGAAAGAGGAGTCCGTCGAGTTAGAAGTAGGTAACATAATTGTGGCTACTGGCTGGGAGCTCTTCGATCCAACCCCGTTGACGCAATATGGATATGGCCGCCTAGACAATGTCATCACCAGTCTTGAATTCGAACGGCTAGTCAATGCTGCCGGACCAAGTGGTGGTAAGATATTGCTTAAAGACGGCGACGAGCCAGAGAGCGTTGCCATCATCCACTGCGTCGGTAGCCGTGACGAGAATTACCACGAATATTGCTCCAGAGTGTGTTGCATGTATTCTATGAAGTTTGCCCATTTGGTGAGAGAGCATGTTCCGGGGGCCACGGTGTATGAATTCTACATTGATATCAGAAGCCCTGGAAAGGGCTTTGAGGAGTTCTACAACCGCGTCCTTCGAGAAGGTACCGTCTTCTTCAGAGGCCGTCCCGGCGAGGTAACCGATGTCGCTGAAACCCCTGAAGAAGAAGGAAAGCTGGTTGTCCAGTTTGAAGATACTCTGGTCGGTCGCCAGCGCCGCATTCCTGTCGAGATGGTTGTCTTGAGCTGCGGCCTGGAGCCGCAACGTGACGCCCTGGAAGTTGCCAGGCTCTTCTCCATCAGTGCTGACAAGGACGGTTTCTTCATAGAGAAGCATCCTAAGCTTGACCCGGTAGCCACAATGACCGATGGTGTCTTCGTTGTCGGCTGTTGCCAAGGTCCTAAAGACATACCAGACACCGTAGCACAGGCTTCAGCGGCTGCAGCTCGAGTTCTGGCCTTAGTCAGCAAGGGCAGGGTGGAGATTGAGGCAGCCACTGCTGTAATTGATGAGGAGAGATGCTCTGGATGCCGAATCTGCAACCTTCTTTGCCCTTATAGTGCCATCTCTTTCATCGAAGATGAGAAGGTCTCGCGAGTCAACGAGGCCTTGTGCAAGGGTTGTGGAACTTGCGCTGCCGCTTGCCCCAGTGGCGCCATCACCCATAAGCACTTTACCACCGAGCAAATCATGGCAGAAATCGAAGGCATTCTGGTGTAGTTGTCGGCCAGTCCGAGGTTAAAGGAGGTTTCAGGAATGGAGAAAACGAACCGCCCAATTCTTCTAGACCAAGTGGCCAGCGCACCTGGAGGTAAGAAGATAAGGGAGTGTATCCAGTGCGGAGTCTGCAGCGGTTCTTGTACCACCGCTGCCTATTGGGAATATCCGCCCCGAAAGATTATTGCTATGGTACGCTCTGATTTGCGTGACGATGTCCTATCTAGCAGCTCTATATGGTATTGCGTTTCCTGCCACCTCTGCACGGCACGCTGCCCACGAGATATTAAGCCAGCGGATATTATGCATGCCTTGGAGTCATTAGCAATTAAGGAGGGCTATAAGCCGCCAAGCCGCACTCCAGCTATGTACCGAAGCTTCGTTGACTCTATAAGAAGCAATGGGCGTGTTTATGAGCTTGGCTTCATGGTCAGGTACTACTTGAGAACCAATCCCCTGGCTGCGATCAAGATGCTTCCCATGGCCCTGAGTCTGCTAAGCCACGGTCGTATGCCGCTGATGCCTAAGAAGGTGAAGGGCAAAGATGAAGTGAAGACCATCCTGGAGAAAGTCAGAGCAGGAGGTGCGCAGTGAAGTATTACGCTTATTACCCAGGCTGCTCCATGGAGGCAACCGCAGTGCCAGTGGAGCTCTCGGCACAAGCTATTGCCAAGCCTCTGGAGATGGAGTTAATTGAAATCGAGGATTGGACTTGTTGTGGTTCATCACCTTACGGGGGTGTTAACAAAGTTGAAGCTATTAGTATCGCCGCCCGCAACCTGGCTCTGGCAGAGAAGACTGGCTTGGATTTAGTGACCCCTTGCAGTTCTTGCTACATAGTCTTGAGTGAAGCAACTTCGCTGATAAAAGAGAACCCTGAACTAGCAGCTACAGTAAGAGATGCATTAGCTGCCGTTGGTCTTAAATACGAAGGAACTGTGCGCGTTCGGCATCTTGTCGAGATCCTATTTAACGACATCGGCACCGAAGCCATGGCTGCTAAGGTTGTAAAGCCTCTCACCGGGCTCAAAGTAGCCTGCTATCATGGTTGTCAGCAAGTCCGCCCCAACTATGGGTTTGACGACCCGGAGATGCCTCAATGGCTTGACCTAATGGCAGAGAGTCTCGGAGCAGAGCCGGTTCCTTTCCCGCTTAAAGCTCGTTGCTGTGGCAGTTCGGCCGTGACGTCACAAGCAGACGTAGCCTTGGAGCTAATTAACAAGCTTTTAGCTAACGCTTCAGCTAATGGAGCCCAGTGCATCGCCAGCACTACCTGTCCGCTGTGTCATACCAACCTTGATGCTTGCCAGGGCATGGCCAGAAGGCGATTCAAAACAAACTACAATTTGCCTGTCTTGGCCATCACCCAATTGATCGGCGTTGCACTTGGACTTGATTACAAAGCTTTGGGATTGGACAAGAATGTTGTATCACCCAAGAGAGTATTAGCACCCTATGTCTCACAACTTCAGGAGGTGAAGATATGAGCTTCGAACCGAAGATTGTGGGTTTTCTCTGCAACTGGTGTTCCTATCGAGGAGCTGACCTGGCTGGCACCGCCAGGATGAAATACTCCCCGAACGTTAGAACCATCAGAGTAATGTGCAGCGGCCGGGTGGAGCCAACCTTCATCCTCAAAGCTTTTCAACTGGGGGCTGATGGCGTTTTGGTCTTGGGTTGTCATCCCGGTGACTGCCATTACGCTGAAGGTAATTACAAGGCTGCCCGGCGTATGCCACTGCTGAAAAAGATGCTGGCTCAATTAGGGGTTGAAGATGAGCGCGTCCGCCTCGACTGGGTATCAGCATCCGAAGGCGACCGCTTTGTGTCGATAATAGACGACATGACCGAGAAGGTTAGAGCTCTAGGCCCCTTCAGCAAGAACTCTGGGGAGGAAAAACATGGCTAAACTCAATTTGGCGATTTACTGGTCGGCTAGTTGTGGTGGTTGTGACGTCGCTATTTTGGATATAAACGAGAAGATTCTCCAGGTGGCTGAAATAGCTGATATTGTCTTCTGGCCGATAGCCCTCGACTTCAAACGACATCATGTCGAGGCGATGGAAGACAAATCTATTGACGTTTGCTTATTCAATGGAGCGGTCAGGACTTCAGAGCAGGAGGAGATGGCTGAGTTGCTCCGCGCCAAATCCAAGGCAATGGTTGCTTTTGGCTCCTGCGCCCATCTTGGAGGAATACCGGGGCTGTCCAACTTCACTAACCGTGCCGAGACCTTCGAGCGGGCTTTTATTGAGGCACAGAGCTGTGACAATCCCGACAAGACACTGCCTCAGACTATGACCAAGGTCGCTGAAGGCGAGTTAGAGCTACCCGAATTCTATGATACTGTGAAAGCATTGGACCAAGTGGTTGATGTTGAGTATTATATCCCGGGTTGTCCTCCCACCGTCCCTATCATCTCCCAAGTTGTGGATGCTTTGGCTACTGGGCAATTGCCACCAGTAGGTACAGTATTCGGATCAGACAAGGCGCTATGTGACGAGTGCCCCAGGACAAAGGAAGAGAAGAAGATCACCAAGATTTATCGTCCCCATGAGATTATCCCTGACCCTGAAAAATGCCTTCTGGAACAAGGGATAATCTGTATGGGGCCGGCGACACGCGGAGGCTGTGAAGCTCGATGCATTGCCGCTAATATGCCATGCCGCGGTTGCTTCGGGCCGCCGCCTGGAGTTACTGACCAGGGGGCTCACATGCTCAGCGCCTTAGCCTCCATTCTTGATGTCACGGAGGATGAAGATATTGCCCGAATGACTGATGAGATAGCTGACCCGGCAGGCACTTTTTACCGGTTTGGTCTGCCCACCGCAATGATGAACCGAAGGCGAATGTAACCTAGGAGGAAGCACTATGAAGCGAATTGTCATCGACCCGTTCACTCGGCTTGAAGGTCATGGGAGAATAGACATCTTTCTTGATGATGACGGCAATGTGAAGAACGCCTATCTGAGAATACCTGAGCTTCGTGGCTTCGAGAAGTTCTGCGAGGGTAGACCGGTAGAAGAACTCCCTCGCATTACTCCTAGAATCTGTGGCGTTTGCCCCTCAGCTCATCACATGGCATCAGCTAAAGCTGTTGATGCTGTCTTTCATGTTGACCCACCGCCAGTAGCCAAGAAGATAAGAGAACTGTTCTACTCCGCTCATATGTGTCATTCCCACATCGCTCACTTCTACGCCTTAGCGGCTCCAGATTTTGTCCTCGGCCCCACTGCTGACCCTGCAGAAAGAAACATATTAGGTCTTATTGCCAAGGTTGGGCTGGAGACCGGCACCGAGGTTATCAAGCATCGGGCCTATGCCCAGGACATCCAGGCAGTTATCGGCGGCAAGGCAACGCACCCGGTGTGTGGCTTGCCTGGCGGCGTCAGCAAGGCAATTACGGAAGATGAGCGCCGTGATTTTGAGGAAAAATCCAAATCTATGGTGGAATTCGGCAAGCTATCATTGAAGATTTTTGACGATGTCGTTCTGCAGAACAAAGAGTATGTTGACCTTATCCTAAGCGATATGTATACCATGAAGAGCTACTATATGGGCCTGGTCGACGCCAACAACAAAGTGAACTTCTACGATGGCGATGTGCGAGTTGTGGACCCCGATGGGAAGGAATTCGTCAAGTTCAAGCCGGCTGACTACCTCGACCACGTGGCTGAGCATGTTGAGACGTGGACTTACCTTAAGTTCCCCTTCTTGAGGAAGATTGGTTGGAAAGGGCTGGTCGAAGGCAAGGATAGCGGTGTCTATCGGGTGGCACCCCTAGCTCGGCTTAACGCTGCCGATGGTATGGCAACGCCGCTGGCTCAGGCTGAATATGAGAGGATGTATCAGACTCTGGGTGGTAAGCCGGCACATCAGACTTTGGCCATGCATTGGGCAAGACTGATCGAGACCCAGTATGCCGCAGAAAGAATGCTTGAGCTGTGCCAAGACCCAGAAATCACCGACCCCAATGTTCGTACTATCCCTACGGCAACTCCAGATGAAGGAGTCGGCATAATAGAGGCACCTAGAGGCACTTTGTTCCATCATTATCAAACCGATGAGCATGGTATGACCAAGAAGGTGAACTTGATTGTGGCCACCGGCAACAACAACGCTGCAATGTGCATGTCTATCAAGAAAGTTGCCCAGGCCGTGATTCAGAAGGGCAAGGAAGCAACAGAAGGTATCCTCAATATGGTTGAGATGGCTTATCGGGCTTATGACCCCTGCATGGCTTGTGCAACACACACGCTGCCAGGGCAAACCCCTCTCGAGGTAGTCATCTATGATAGCAAGGGGGAAGTGGTGAGAAGGCTGAGCCAGCACCTACACTGAAAGCCAGCCCGGCAATGAGGGCTCTAGGCTTGGGACTGGGCAAACGGCTTGGCTTAGATTTGCCCCACCAGATCGATATTTTTGCCATCGAGATAGCAGACGCGAGCACCTTCAGCGAGGAATGCACCCCCGAAGTGAGACACCCAATCCGCGTGTGTCTCGACATGGTTGTTCGGGAGCTAGGCGGTACCAGCATCTCAAACTAGCCACGCAGGCACCATAGCCACCGTAGTGCAAGCATTAGCCTGTGAAGGCTTGTGGTCCAGTTCCCTCTTTCATGATGGACAAGGTACATCTTTCACACGTGCTACGTCGACTATTGCCGAATTCGGCGATTACAGTGACGGATTGTCTCAACTGCGCATATACCCTACAATTAGAGCATGCCGAACGAAGATGATATTCGGTGTGTGGTCAGTCTCTCGCTGGAACAGGCCGCTTCTGGCTGTGAGCAGACGATCAAGATAAGAACCAGTGAAGTGTGCCCTTCGTGCAACGGTTCCGGTAGAAGTTCAACGCCAGATTCAACACCATGCCCAAGTTGCCGTGGTCCAAGGTTCGAAGGCGGCCACAGATTTGGACAAGCTCCCCTCAAGACAGTAGGGTGGTGCAGAGAAAGGGAGCAAACAACTGCCCGAAGAATCGTTGACCGCGCCCATTTTGTGTCTAGTCGCCGACGTGCACCCTGCCCCAGATGGCGATAGCCCGTGCCAAAGACTCAATATCGACACACTCGCGCACCGTTTCGCCTTCGAAGCAAATCCTCATATAGTTCTTCAGTATAAGGCCAGCAACACCCTCAATAGCAGAGCGTACCGCGGCCAACTGGGTGATGACACTCTCGCATTCACGACCATTTTCAATCATCCTTTGGATACCGCGAATCTGGCCCTCAGCCCTCTTGAGACGCTTGAGTACTATGTCTTTGGATACTGCTTCTTCAACCATTTTGCACACCGCAGCGAATTAGGTGTAATCTATCTGAGTCTTTTCTAATCCAAGAATGAGCCTGGGGAAAGAAAGAGCCTCAGACGCCTCGTGAGATATGTTGAAAGAGATTGGAACGCGCTTTCACCATCCTTTCTGCAAATTCATTATCGCTCATTTGATTGGCAATGTCATC
>JADHWZ010000015.1 GCA_016783225.1 Dehalococcoidia bacterium
ACAGCTTCCGTATGGCTGACCCTGTCTCAATAGGGCTGTCGGAAGCGTATCTCTGGACGACTCTCCAAAACAGGAACCATAGTATGCCACCAATGAGCAGCAAAGCCAGGCCGAGGCTAAGCTGTTCTCTGGCAAAGCTCTGCTCTCCCACCTGCGCCAGAGCGTGCCCTTTGATGAGCATATTGAAGCATAGACTCAGTAGGATGCCCGCGCCGCTGGAGAACATACCCAGTGTGATGAAGCATACTGTGTAGAAATAGACCCGCCTAACGGTGCTCATTCAATTCGCCTCAGATTACTCAGTACAGCCACCATAGGTCGACAGGCGAAGTAATGCTCCACGAGGCTTCTGTTTTCTTGAGGAAGAAGGTGATGTGGTGAGTACGCACGGGGTTCTCAAAAGGGCCGCGGGGGCTGAAGACATTGACCACGACATCCACGGTGGCCTCGTCATCCATTACCAGTGATTTCCCAAGTGTAGCCTTCCACCCAAGCTTTTCTCCGCTCCTGGCCAGTCGTTTTCTCATGGATTCGTAGGGAACGTCTTCGCTGGTTGGGGGAGACAAGTAGCCGTATGCCTTCAGGTAGTCTTCGTCCTCGAGAGCCAGGAGAAATCTCTGCACAGTACCCTCGGGCGTATCTTCGGGCAACAGCGGGCCATCTTCTGCGCCAGCCGTGGCCAGAACCAACACCACAGCAACCATGGTGAGAAGCCCGATAGCAATTCCGAAAGCCAGTGGCAAGCGGTTGATGGACTTCACCTGGCGGTAGCTCCTAACATCAGTTCATTGCTCAGCCGCGTAGCCCTTTTCTCGTAGCCATTCAAACACTCCTGGAGCTCAAAGACAGCCGATGCGGAAGTGCCACTGTAGGGAAAAAACCAAGAAACCTTTCTGTTGCCGGCTCAACGGTGACGCTTTGACAGGGAGGTTACACTGCAGTACCTTGCGTGTTTCCTGCATCTCTTATTGACTCACCGGGCTACACCATGTACTCGTTCGATTATACACCAAATCAGAATGGAATAGAATGCCGCGAATTGAATCTTCGGAGGAAGCTTCCGACCTTAACGGGTGGTCTTGAGGGAACCAGGTTGATTTGTGATAAGCTGGTGGGGCTTGCCGACGACGTGAAAGGTGGAGCAGCCGAAGCAGCAGGCATGTTACATGACTGCATTCAGGTACCGACTGGCTCCGTGTTTGCGGAGATGGGGCGGTAAAACCGAAAAAGGTCGGGGAAGCGACTCTTGGGCTTCGTACGGCGAAGGCCGTCGCCATATCCCATATTGCTCCAGTTCTCGCCTGACTTGATGTTTATCTTCAGCAGGACGCAGGCCTTTGGGCCACTGTTTGGTAGCTCATCTCCTTCATGAAGCTAATCGTTATGGAATCGCGTGCGGTATCTATAGAGGCTATACAGGGCCTTGATTGCTGCATCCAACGAGGAATATACTGGGAATCGGTAGTTTTCAAAGGCTTTCTTGACCATGAGGTGATACCTTCTGTCTTCTTCGTCTTCTGAATAGGCGTCAAGTGAAACGCAGATTATTACGGGTTTCCCGATTTCGTCCCGGACGCATTGGCAACCACTAATCATCAGGTCGATAAGTGTTTTGAGGTGGCCTTCAAGTGCTTCACCTAACACACGCCTCAGCCAACTAATTTCATCGAAGTGCAATATTATTGAATGTATATTCTTATCGTGAGCCAGAATTTTGATGGCGTTGTCAAGAGTTCCCGGCGTTCCGGGCGTGTTGTAGAATATGGGCCAGGCATCTAAGGGATTGCTGATGCTTGTTCCTGCTATTGGCACTATCTTTCTCAGTTCTGTCACTGTTTCTTCGCTGAATTGAGGAACTTCCAGACCTGCTTTTACGCATGAGTCGGTTTCGAGCACACTAAAACCGCCGGAATTAGTAATAAGGGTGGTGCCCTTTCCTGGAGGAAGGGGCGAGCAACTAAGCGCCAGAGTAGCATCTACCAGTTCATCGAAGTTGTCTACTTGAACTACACCAGCCTGCTTGAAAAGCGAACTCCAGGTTTCTGGTGCACCGGCCAGTGACCCAGTGTGAGAAGATGCTGCCCTGCTGCCATGTTCTGTTACTCCCCCTTTTAGTGCTACTACCGGCTTTTTCCTGGCGGCTTCGCCTAATGCTGATTTGAGACGCTTCCCATCTCTTGCACCCTCCATGTATAAAGCTATAACTTTTGTTTCGGGGTCATCTGCCAAGTATTCCAAGAAGTCCGGGCAATCCAGGTCTATGGCATTCCCGTAGCTGATTACTTTGCTGAACTTCAGGTTTCTTATTTTGCCAATGGTTAGGAATTCCCCGGCAAAGGTGCCGCTTTGTGAAATGACGCCGACCGGGCCCTCTTCAGCCGAGGCATCGGGTGAGAAAGTTAGCCCGGATCTAGGGCAACAGATTCCCATGCAGTTGGGGCCGATTATTCTAATATTGTCCTTCGCAATATCTTTCACCTTGCTCTCTAGTCTTTTCCTTTCTTCTAGCCCAGTCTCACTGAAACCCGCGGAGAACACGTGGACTACTTTGACTCGTTTCTCTATGCACTCGCTTAACACCTTTGGAACTAGCAATGCTGGTATTGCTATGACAGCGTAGTCAATTGCATCTTCAACATCCAGGATGCTGGGGTAGCACCTCTTGCCCATGAGTTCTTCGTGCTTGGGATTGACCAAGAACAGGTTTTCCTTCATCTTTGTGTTCATCAAGGCCTTTGAGAAGTCGTCGTTATCGGAAGCGCCTATTACCGCAACAGACCTTGGGTTGAAAACATATTCAAGTTTTCCCAGTTTTTCTGCTTTCATGGCAGACCTCCCATGTTCATGTGTCATTGACTATGAAGTGGCTAGACTTCGAAGGGATTTGGCCAGCGACACGAAGTTACAGTATAGAATTAAGTTCGATTTAATTCAATTCAAGAGGCTGAACGCTTGGCTTGACTGTATATAAGAGCACTGATACAATGCGGTGACAATGCAGAACTGGCTGGCTCGGCTCCAGTATTGCCGGCCATGGAAGAGATTTGGGGAAAACATTTCTGTAATCTTCCGTTCGTTGTTGATAACTCTTGAGTAGGTTCAGTTCAGAATTGACCTCTCGCTTGTCATGGCGCGGGGTCTTTGTTTAGGCAGGTGAAGGTACTCAGAAATGGCTGCAGAGGAAAAAGAGGCGAGATTGGAAAGGATGCGGCATTCGGCTGCCCATGTGATGGCTGAGGCTGTCCAGTCTCTTTTCCCTGGGACCAAATTCGCCATCGGTCCGGCTATAGAGGATGGCTTTTATTACGATTTTGAGCTGCCTCGCGCTGTAGTTCCTGAAGATCTGCCGAGAATTGAAGCCAAGATGAAGGAAATAATCGCTGCCAATTCTGTTTTTGTTAGAGAAGAGGTGGAGAAAGCGAAGGCCATTCAGTTCTTCTCGGACCAGCCCTATAAGTTAGAGCTTATTCAGGAACTTCCTAACGAAACAGTGACCATTTACCGACAGGGCTCTTTTGTCGACTTGTGCCGTGGCCCCCACGTGAATTCAACTGGTAATATCAAAGCTTTTAAACTCACCAGTATTGCTGGAGCTTACTGGCGAGGTGATGAGAAGCGTCCCATGCTGCAGAGAATCTACGGTGTCGCTTTTGATAGCGGGTCTGAGCTTGAGGACTACCTAGCCAGGCTGGCTGAAGCAAGCAAACGAGACCACAGGAAATTGGGTAAGGAGCTTGACCTCTTCAGCCTTCATGATGAGGCTGGCCCGGGATTGGTTCACTGGCATCCCAAAGGCGCCTTGGTACGCGAGATAATCGAGAATTTTTGGAAGGAAGAGCACAGGAGACGAGGTTACGACATTGTCTACAGTCCTCATATTGCCAAGGTAGACTTATGGAAGACCAGCGGCCACTGGGATTTCTATCGGGAGAATCTGTATTCGCCGATGGATATCGATGGGCAGGAATACATCATCAAGCCGATGAACTGTCTGGGACACATACTAATGTACAAGAGTCAGTTGCGCAGTTATCGCAGTCTTCCGCTGCGCTGGGCTGAACTGGGTACAGTGTATCGTTATGAGCGGTCAGGTGTGTTGCATGGTCTGGCGCGGGTTCGCGGCTTCACTCAGGATGATGCCCATATCTTTTGCCGTCCTGACCAGCTTGAGGTTGAGGTAACCGAGGTAGTGAAACTGGCTCGTTTTATGCTGCATACGTTTGGTTTTCAGGATTATGAGTTGGTTCTGTCTACCCGGCCGGAGAAATATTCTGGGACTGTCCAGGTTTGGGAGGAAGCTACACGGACTCTGAGGAAGGTTTTGGAAAACCTTGAGCTCGATTATGTGGTAGACCCGGGTGAGGGGGTCTTCTATGGGCCGAAGATCGATATCAAGCTTCGAGATGCTCTAGGGCGGTCGTGGCAAGGACCAACTATTCAGGTAGATTTCAATCTGCCTGAGCGCTTCGACGTTAACTACGTTGGCGACGACGGTGCGGAACACCGGGTGGTAATGGTGCATCGCACGGTGCTGGGGAGCATGGAGAGGTTTATGGCGTGTCTCATTGAGCATTATGCTGGTGCCTTCCCGGTGTGGCTTTCTCCGGTTCAAGCAGTGATAATTCCTATAGCCGACCGTCATCTGGACTATGCTCATAAGTTGGCCGGTGAGTTCAGGGAGGGTGGCATTCGTGTTCAGGTTGATGACCGGTCGGAGAGAATGAACCTCAAAATAAGAGAGGCTCAGCTAGGGAAGGTTCCTTACATGCTTGTCATCGGTGACAAGGAACTGAATGATGCTACGGTTTCCCTTCGGTTGAGAAGTGGGGAGGACTTGGGCTCAGTGCCGCCTTCTGAGTTTGCGAGTAGGGCAAAATTAGTCATTGAAGCTAGAGTCCCGGGCAAGCTTTGATTTCTTGTGGTCAATGTGATATATTTCTGCCCGATGGCTTATTTGTGGTAAGGAGGTGGGGAGAGACATAGTCAAGAGAGTACGCATCAACCGACAGATTCGGTCTGCCCAGGTTCGCCTGATAGGGGAAACCGGAGAGCAATTAGGGGTGGTTTCTCTTGACAGAGCGCTGCAAAGTGCGGATGAGCGTAATCTTGACCTGGTGGAGGTATCACCCACGTCGGTTCCTCCTGTATGTCGCCTTCTTGATTATGGAAAATACAAGTATGAGCAGACCAAGAAAGAACGGAGAGTGCGAAAGACTCAGAGAGCTGGCTTGCTCAAGGAAATTCGCGTTAGACCCCGAGTGAAGGATCATGACCTCGAAACCAAGATTAAGGTGGCAAGGAAACTACTAGACGGTGGCGATAAGGTGAGGGCGTTTGTGGTTTTCCGCGGACGTGAGATTACTCACCCTGAGCTAGGCGTGAAGGTTCTGCAGAAAGTAGCTGACGATTTGAGGGACGTAGCCACCTTGGATGGCTCACCATCTTTGGATGGGCGAATTATGAGCCTGATGCTTTCACCGATTTTGGCTAAACAGACTGCGGAAAAGAAGGTCGAGGAAAGAGTGTAGATGCCGAAGATTAAGACTCACAAGGGAACCAAGAGCCGCTTCCACATAACTGGCAGCGGCAAAATTATGCGTGTCAAAGGCGGCAAGAGCCACCTCAGGCGGAAGAAGTCGGCCAGGACGAAGCGTCTCTATGATGAGACAATCCCTGTTCAACCTCAGGATAGGCCTAGGATAAGAAGACTGTTGCCGTACGGCTTGAAGTGAACCAGGAGGAAGCGATTGCCACGAGCTAGAAGCGGAGTAGTCAGTCATCGACGGCATAAGAAGGTGCTGAAGTTGACTAAGGGGCATAAAGCTACGAGGCATGCCCTGTATCGGCGAGCTCACGAGTCCATGCTTCATGCCCTGCATTATGCTTACTGCCATCGCCGAGAACGTAAGGGTGATATGAGGCGCTTGTGGATTATTCGGATCAATGCTGCAGCCCGGGCAGGCGGGCTTTCCTACAGCCGGTTCATGGATGGTCTAAGAAAGGCCAATGTGACAATTGACCGCAAAGCATTGGCAGAGATGGCAGTAAACGATCCCCCCAGTTTCTCCAAGCTACTGACCCTAGCCTCAAGCAAACCTGAGAGCTAGTCCCTCACATTGTAGGAATGGTGCTGAATCAACTTGAAGAACTTGCTTCCAGAGGTTCTGATGAGTTAGGTGAAGTCACCACCCTCGAAGAGCTTGAGACTTGGCGGGTTCGGTATTTAGGCAGGAAGAGCAGCTTAATACAGATTCTGCGTTCGTTAGCAGCTTTGCCGTTGGAGGAGAGGCGCGTCGCTGGGGCTCGAGCAAATGAGCTCAGGAAAGCCCTGGAAGCTAGTCTGGCACAGAAAAAGGCGACTCTGGAGCAACGCTCAGCTCTTTCTCTACAGCAACAAAGCCTCGATGTTACTTTGCCAGGAGAACGGGTTCTTCTGGGTCGTCTCCACCCGACAACTAAAATACTTGACGAGATTTGCGGCATTTTTGGGGACATGGGTTTTCAGGTTGTCGAGGGGCCAGAGGTGGAATGGGAGTATTACAATTTTGAAGCTCTTAACATGCCAGCAGATCATCCAGCTCGTGACATGTTCGCTACTCTGTGGATGGATTGTGAGACCAAGGCTGGCGACAGACCTATGCTTTTGCGGACTCATACCTCTCCGGTCCAGATAAGGGTCATGGAGAAATCACGCCCGCCGATAAGGATAATAGCGCCCGGGCGAGTTTACAGATATGAAGCCACTGATGCTACACACGAATGGATGTTTTACCAGGTCGAAGGACTGGCGGTAGACAGGAATATCACCTTGGCTGACTTAAAGGGTACTCTCTTCGAATTCGCTCGCCGCCTTTTTGGTAAGGAGAGGAAGTGCCGGTTTCGTTGCGATTACTTCCCCTTCGTCGAGCCCGGGGTGGAAGTGGCCATTGATTGTTTTGTATGCGGAGGAGCTGGTTGTCGGCTATGCGGCCACAGTGGCTGGATTGAAATAATAGGTGCTGGAATGGTGCATCCCGAAGTCCTTCGGCGTGTTGACATTGATCCTGAGCTCTACTCTGGTTTCGCCTTTGGCATGGGTGTGGAGCGTATTCCCATACTTCGTTATGGGATAGACGACATTCGCCTCTTCTATAGTAACGACATTAGATTCTTAAGGCAATTCTGAATCTGATTGAAATTCCGCTGCCAGGAGCTTACGGATGAAAGTTTCTCTTAAATGGCTCGGCGATTATGTTGACATTGCTGAACCACCCGAACAGGTGGCTGAGAGGTTGACCATGGCTGGGTTGGAAGTGGGCGAAATGCAGGTTATCGGCGCCAGCTGGAATAATGTTGTGGTTGGCAGAATCGTTGGTGTTGATGCCCATCCAAATGCCGACCGTTTGAGGCTAGTGACTGTTGACTTGGGAAAGCAACAATCTACTGTCGTCTGTGGCGCTCCCAATCTCGCAGTTGGGGATAAGGTGGCTTTTGCTTACGTAGGGGCTGAGCTCGTGGATGGTCATAGCGGCGAGGTTATCGAGTTAAAGCCAGCCAAGATTCGCGGTGTCGTTTCTGAAGGCATGGTTTGCTCTGAGAAGGAGTTGGGAATCTCTGATAGGCATGAGGGGATTATGGTTCTGTCCCCGGAAGCACCTGTTGGAGCTTCTTTGTCCGAATGTATTGGTGATACGATTCTCAACCTGGATATTACACCGAACCGCCCTGATTGCTTGTCGGTCATTGGTATTGCACGGGAAGTGGCGGCCCTTACGGAGAACAAACTGAGTATTCCCGAAGTCAATTATGAGGAGTCGGAGAGCGCAATAGATTCCTTCGCCTCAGTGGAAATCGCTGATCCAGACCTGTGTCCCAGGTACTGTGCCAGCTTACTCACCGGGGTCGAAGTGGGTTCATCTCCTCAGTGGCTACAACAGCGCTTGCTGGCTTGTGGCATGCGGCCAATCAGCAATATTGTCGACGTTACTAATTATGTGATGCTTGAATATGGGCAGCCCCTCCATGCCTTCGATTACGACAGAATCCGCGGGAAGGGGATTGTGGTACGCCGAGCAGAGGTGGGAGAGACTATGACTGCTTTGGATGGAGTCGAGCGGACTCTCAGCCAGGACCTGCTAGTCATTGCTGACAGGGAACGGTCGATTGCCATTGCTGGCATTATGGGAGGCTTGGATACCGAGGTAACGGCTGATACCACGAGTGTTCTGATAGAATCGGCGAACTTCGACCGGGCAGTTATTCATCGGGGGCGTACAAACCTTCGGCTGAGCAGTGAAGCCTCGCTGCGTTTTGAGAAGGGGCTCAGTCGAGACTTGCCAATGGTGGCATTAAGAAGGGCTACTCAATTGATGCTGGAAGTAGCTGGCGGCAAGGCGGCCAAGGGAGTGATTGATGTCTACCCCGGCGCGCGACAGGTAGAACCCATATTGTTGTCCGCTGCGGAGGTTGAGCGCCTTCTTGGCATGGACATAGGGGTTAGCGAGATAGTGCGGGCGTTGGAGCTCTTGGGTTTCAGCTGTCAAGAAACCGAGTTGGCCTCATCAGTTCAAGTCAACGTTCCATGGTGGCGCACCGATATCAATTGTACCGCTGACTTGGTGGAAGAGGTAGCCCGCGTTATTGGTTATGATAATATCCCGATTACCATGTTGAGTGCATCTCTGCCAGAGCATGAGTCGGTGCCAATGCTGGAGCTGAGACCAAAGGTGCGGAGCATCCTGGTCAGTTGCGGTTTTCAGGAAGTGCTTACCTATTCCCTGACCAGCCTGGAGGTTATGAAGAGACTTTCACCCGAGCTTCGCCTGGAGGGCGAGGCCCCGGCAAAGGTAGCTAATCCTATGAGCCGGGACCATGAATACCTTCGTACCAGTCTGCGAACAGGGCTGCTGTCGGTTGTGGCTCGCAATGAGAAATACCAGGAAAACGGGATCAAGGCTTTTGAGATTGGTAAGGTGTTCTTACCACGGAAAGAAGATTTGCCTCAGGAGAGAGATATGCTTTGTGCTGTACTTGGCGGCTCGCAGCGTGGGTTGTTCTGGTGGGGTGAAAAGGAGCCAGTTGAGTTCTTTACTGCAAAGGGAGTAGTCGAGACCCTCTTGAGTCGGCTGGAATTATCTGCGAGCTTTGAGACAAGCGAGGACCAGAGCTTGTGTCCCGGAAGAGGCGCCGATATTGTAGTTGGCATTGAAAGGATAGGTGTTGTCGGTGAGTTACATCCCAAGATATTGGAGGCTTTTGAACTTTCTGGGACGGCTTATGTTATCGAAATTGACCTGGATAGACTACTATCTCTTGCACCTGTCTCTAAGAAGTATGAACCAATCTCTCGATATCCAAGTACGACCAGGGATATTGCGCTGTTGGTAGATGAGCACATAGCGTATCAACAGGTTTGTGCTATTGTTCAGGATTCCCCCTTGGTGAATGATGTGTACCTTTTTGACGTTTACTATGGAGAGCAGGTGCCAGCCGGTAAGAAATCCTTTGCCTTCAGGATTATCTATCAGGCATCTACACATACGTTAACTGACGAAGAAGTCGACAAAGTGCAGCGACTGGTTCTTGAAAGGCTGGAGCAAGAACTGGGAGCTGCTTTGCGAACTTGATTGACCTCAGAGGATGGTGCAAAGCTGGCAAAAGCACTGAGAAGGACAAGCCAGACGGAGTGGCATGTCATGGTCTTTGCCCTGAGTGACGATGTTCAGTTGGCTTGTCCTTTGAGGTCAGCCTACTGCCCGTCCGGCGATAGCTAGAAAGTGCTTGGCAACAACCAATCTACGAGCAAAAGCTGGTTGTTGGTAGCGTTAGAATAGATTCATGACGGGATCTATGTCGACAGGTGTGATTCTTTCGACTGTGACTACGGCCCCAAGGGGTGGCTTGAACTCGATAGTGAACCTCTCGTAAGCTCCCAGAGTTGGGTTGAGGGTGGTCGAAGAACCGTCGATGTTGGTGCAGTCAGACGTGATCTGTGCTTTCTCACCTATCTCCATCATGCTATCGTTGTCGCTAGCGTCTACCCAGATTATAGTCCAGTACGCGTCGTTGTGATATTGGTTCCTATCCATGTAGGTGGGGATGGTTTTATTGCTGGGCGGTGCCGTCATGAATGACCAATTGGTCATAATTTGACTGGTACTTTGGTCATGGAGCTGTGGCTTCTGCGGCCATGCTCACTCAGAACCATAAGTCATGTATGCTTTCATGATAGCAATGAAACCTGGCAAGTGCAAGCATCTCATCAGAAGAGGTTCAAAACCAGGAGAGTCGGTTGCGTAGCTCCCGCGTGAGCTGCTACTTGGCCACAGGAGCGTGCCAGGTCCGGTTGGCCTCATCTTAATCCATGAGTCCGAGTTCATGGTTCATTTGTTGAGTGACTTGATATTGCGCGAGACTAGTATCCAGCGAGATGCTCCGTCGCTTGCGCTGGTTGCAGAGACAGCTCTCCGTCAACCGGAGCGAGGCAATCACACGAGACGCTGAGGTCTACACGACCAACTGTAGAACTGACGGGTCAGGCACCTTGGCTTCGCTGGCATTCGTGTAGCAGTTCCTTTATTCTGACAGTTATTCCTTCCAGGGGCAGAAGCTGAGCTTCCTTGTCCTGACGCCATTTCACCTCTACACTCTGGCTCTGCAAGGTGCGTGGGCTCAAAGTCAAACGCAGAGGTATGCCCAGGAGGTCGGCGTCATTGAATTTAACCCCTGGGGATTCGTCGCGGTCATCGAAAAGCGTATCCAGGTTTTCCCCGACCAGGTCTTTGTAGACTTCTTCTGTGGTTTTAGCGACTTCGGAATCTGTCAGGTGCAGAGGGCACAGGTGGATATGGTAGGGGGCGATAGCTGGCGGCCAGATAATGCCCTTGTCATCGTGATTCTGCTCTACTGCGGCTGCTAGCAGTCTCCCCAGCCCAATGCCGTAGCAACCCATGATGATTGGTCGTGATACACCATTTTCGCCGAGGAAAAAAGCACCCAGCTTTTCACTAAGGAAGGTGCCGAGCTTGAAGACATGGCCTACCTCAATGCCCTGGCTGGTGAAGAGCTTCCCGTCGCATTGGGGGCAAACATCACCAGAACGTGCCACAGCGATGTCGGCAATAATGTCAACCTCGAAATCGCGGGGGTAGTTTACGTTTTTGAGGTGAGTGTCTACCTTGTTGGCTCCAGCAATGAAATTGGAACCTAAGGTTATGGAGTCGTCAGCCACAATCTTGATTCCCTCTATGCCTGCGGGTGAGGCTGAGCCGGCCACTAGCCCGGCTGTCTTCACTTCAGGTTCAGTAGCCAGGCGCAACTCCGAGCATTTCAGCAGGTTCTTGAGCTTTGTCTCGTTAACCTCGAGGTCTCCTCTGATGACCACAAAAACAAGCTCACCATCGGCTGAATAGAAGACCGCTTTAAGGGTGCGGCGTGTGGGCAGACCAACAAAACGGGCCACTTCCTCGATTGTTTTGATGTTCGGGGTTGATATCTCTTCAAGGGGGGAAGGTGGCTTGATTTCCAAGCTTGGCTTGGTGCTTTGAGCCTTTTCTACGTTGGCGGCGTAGCCGCAGTTGGGGCAACAAATGATTGTATCTTCGCCACTGTCGCCGATGAGCATGAACTCGTGAGACTCTTTGCCACCTATGGCGCCGCTATCGGCTTCGACAACCATTGCTGGTAGGCCACAGCGGGCATAGATATCCTTGTAGGCTTGAACCATTTTTTGGTAGCTCTTGTCTAAGCTTGTCTCATCAACATCAAAACTGTAGAGGTCTTTCATGATGAATTCGCGGACACGTAGTAGGCCGCCTCGGGGGCGGGGTTCATCGCGGAACTTGTTCTGTATTTGGTAGAGGAGAAGCGGCAGGTCCCGGTAACTCTGCACGTAGCGGCGCACAAGCTCGGTGATAACCTCCTCATGGGTGGGTCCCAAGGCTAGCCTGTGTTCCTTGCGGTCAGTGAGGGTGAAAAGCGTCTTGCCAAAAGAGGGATATCTCCCAGATTGTTCCCATAGCTCAAAGGGCTGAAGTGCGGGTAGCATTAACTCTTGGCCACCAGCTTTGTCCATTTCCTCCCGAATTATCTGCTCGATTTTCCTCAGCACCCGCCAGCCCAGAGGCAAATATGAGTAGATACCAGCGGCCACTTGCTGAATCATTCCGGCCCTGAGCAACAGTTGGTGACTTAAGGTATCAGCTTCTGCCGGTGTTTCTCTCAGTGTTTTGCCAAAAAGCCTTGAAAAACGCATGTTGTTTAGCCCTTAAATCAAATTGTCAAGTTGCTGTCGAGAAATCCCTTGGCGGGTGCCTATTCCATGCTGAAGGGCGGGTATCTGTCAGTTAGCAGACAGTAATAGGCCATTACTCTAGTGTACCAACGAACATAACCAGCGACGAAATTGAAAGCCCACCCGGGATAGCTACCAGTGAACAGAATAGCCCACCAAACGATAAACCTGATAACGCTGACGGCTATCCCGATAGCCCACAGGGCAATCCAGTGAGGCACGACCATAAGCAGTCGGAAAAAGGTAGTGAGCCGTGAGAGTCTTTCTTGATAACCGACTATGACGGCTATCGGATATTCCATCTTGTTTTCTTTCACAACCTGGCCTCTTTGGGACTCTGCCGATTCTGAATGACCGTCCCTTGCTTCGCTGCCGATGTCTTCTGGGCTGGGCGAGGGAATTCATCGGAGAGCCCGATAACATTAAACCATGTTGAAGTGACTCAGTCCAACGTTGAGAAGTCTTTCACCTCGGCAATCAAGGCATTCAGGAATTCTGTCTCGTCTACAGTGCTCACCACCTTGCCTTTTCTGAAGATGGCACCTCTGCCTTTTCCGCAGGCGATGCCAACGTCGGCGTCTCTTGCCTCGCCTGGACCATTTACGACACAACCCATTACGGCAACCTTGATGGGTTTGCTGACCTTGCTTAGGCTTTTGTCTACAGACTCAGCCAAGCCAATGATATCCACCTCAGCCCGACCACACCCGGGACAACTTATCAAAGTGGGGCCATGTTGGCGGAGGTTCAGGCTTCTCAGAATCTCGTGAGCGGCACCTATCTCCTCGCAAGGATGGGCGCTGAGGGAGACACGGATTGTGTCACCGATGCCCTCGTGAAGAAGTATGCCGATACCTACAGCGCTGCGAACAAGACCTGCTCTGGGAAGACCGGCCTCGGTTATGCCTAGATGCAAAGGGTAGGACATTTTCAGGGATATTGCTCTGTAGGCCTCGATTGTCGTGAGCACGTCGAAGGCTTTAAGGGAAACCTTAATCAGGTCGAAATCTAAGCTTTCTAGCAGGTCGATTTGCTCCAGTGCTGTGCTGGCCATGTGTTCAGGTACAGATAAGTGTCGCTTTGATACCGGTGGTAGGCTTCCAGCGTTGATGCCGATACGAATGGGTGTCTGTCTTTCCTTGGCCGCCCGGACTACTGTAGCGATTTGATCTCGGTCGCGAATATTGCCAGGGTTCAGGCGAAGCCCGTCAGCGCCGGCTATTAATGCCGCCAGGGCAAGTCGATAATCGAAATGAATGTCGGCGATGAGTGGAATAGACGTATTCCGTTTAATGGTTGAAATTGCCTGCGCAGCTTCGGTGTCGGGCACTGCTACCCTCACCATCTCGCAGCCGAAATCAACGAGCTCCTTGATTTGAGCCACGGTAGCCGGTATGTTCCTGGTATCGGTTTTGGTCATAGACTGGACTACAATGGGCGCATCACCACCCACGATTATTGTTCCAACTCTGATAGGTTTAGATGAGCGACGAGCTATCAAGGCAGCAGGCTCTCCCCTTGGATAATACGTGTGATGTCATAATAGCTTATGGCGGCAATCAGCACTATTAGTACTATCAAGCCAACAAGGTGGACAAGCCCCTCCCTCTTGGCAGATATTCTTTTGCCCCGCCGAACCCATTCCAGACCTACAAAGACCAACCTGCCTCCATCGAGACCCGGAAAAGGAAACAGGTTGATTATGGCCAAATTGATGCTGATTAGCGCGGCGAATTCAAGTAAGGGGCTGAGACCGGCTTTAGCCATCTCGCCGGTTAGTTCGGCGATGCCTATGGGGCCGGCTAGCTGAGGCGCAGTTCCTCTGATGAACCAGCCTAGTACTTCATTTCGAAAGAGCACAAGGATCTCCCAGCAATGGGTGATGCTAGAGGGGACTGCTTTCCAAACAGGGTAGGACTCGCGGACCACAGTGCTATCTGTCCCGGTAATGGTGATACCGATGGCTCCTTGCCCTTGCGGTGGATTCCACCTTGGCTTCACACGTACTTCATTTTGGCTGAGGTCAGCCTTCTGAAGCAGAATATTTACTTCTGAGCCTAGATTGAGATGGATGAGATAGCCAACAATACCACGGTTCTCAATTGGGCGGCCGTCGATTTCCAGTATAGTATCCCCGGGCTCAATCCCAGCGCTTTGGGCCGGCGAACTTGAGGCTACTTCCTCCACCACCACTTTTTCCAATAGCATGTCGTGAGGGGCCATAAAGGCAATTGAGAAAAGCAGTATGGGAAGCAAGAGGTTCATCATTGATCCGGCACCGAGGACTAGAAATCTGGTGGCGATGGTTTTGCTGGCCAAGCTACCTGGCAGTGTTGGATCTTCCTCTCCCAGTAGCTTGGTGAAACCGCCGAGCGGAATGGCGTTCAGCGAGTATATCGTCTCACCCCTTTTGAAACTCACGAGCCGAGGGGGAAAACCAATGCCGAACTCCTCCACTTTCACCCCTGAAAGCTTGGCCGTGACGAAATGGCCAAGCTCATGGGCAAAGACAAGCGTTATTAGGACGCCGACGAAGCTGACCACTGTCAATGCTATTGTTTCTAACATAGGTTTCCCTTGGTCATGATATTGGTTGCCGTTTCCCTGGCCCAGGTATCGGCGGCTAGAATCTCGTCCAAGGTAGGATTAGCGATGCCGCGGTGCAGGGCGATAGTCTTGGCTATGATTTCGGCAATGCCAGGAAAACTAGTCTGCCCGGCGAGGAAGAGTTCGGTAGCTATTTCATCGGCGGCACAGAGCACGGCGGGGTAAGTTCCACTCTTTTTGCCGGCCTCGAGCGCCAGTCCTAGGCAAGGGAAATTTTTATAAGTCACCGGCCCAAAGTTTAGTGCGTTCACTTGGCCCAAGTCAAGTCGTGGCAGCTCAGGGTTAGGCAGCCGTCTGGGATAGGACAACGCATATTGTATGGGCAAACGCATATCGGGGAAGCTGAGTTGGGCTTTCAATGAGCCATCCATGAATTCGACTAGAGAGTGGACAATACTCTGTGGGTGAATTACGATTTCGATTTTGCTGAAGGGGATAGAAAATAGCCAATGAGCTTCGATTGCTTCCAGTCCCTTGTTCATGAGAGTTGCCGAATCGACTGTGACTTTCCTTCCCATTTTCCAGGTAGGATGTTGGAGAGCTTCTTCGATGGTGACCTTGGCCAACCGGGACGGGGAGTAGTGGTAGAACGGCCCTCCTGAGGCTGTCAGGATGAGTCGAGCCACCTCCCCTTTCTCTCCACGGAGGCACTGCCATATGGCGCTATGCTCGCTATCAATAGGTAGTATCTGTGCCCGGTGTTGTTTGGCTTCTGCGGTGATGATTCCGCCTGCCATGGCTAGTATCTCTTTGTTGGCCAGGGCTATCTGCTTGCTGGCTCTTATCGCCGCCAAAGTTGGCATTAGTCCTGTTTTGCCCGTGGTGGCTATCACAACGAGGTCAACTTCGGGGTGGCTGGCCATATCCTCCATGGATAAGTACTTCGCCTTACCGGGTAGATCGAGCTTGAGCGTTGAATAAACGAGTTGAGGCTGGAATTGACTGACTTGCTCGGCCAGCAAACCGCTGTTTTTTCCACCTGCCAGCGCTATAACTTCGAATTTGTTGGGGAAGGTTCTCACTATGTCGAGAGTCTGCTGCCCTATTGAGCCCGTCGAACCTAGGATGGCTAGTCTTTTCATACTGTGACCCACGATATAGCGAATGCGGCACAGTAGTATGCGGTAACCCCGGTGAATATGTAGCTATCGATGCGGTCGAGGATACCCCCATGTCCCGGTAGCAAGCTTCCTGAGTCCTTGGTGCCTGTGTTACGCTTAAGCAATGACTCAACCAGATCGCCCAGCTGAGCGAATGTGCTGATGATACCACCCAGAAACGCCATCTGCCAGCAATTAAACGGCAGTGAGAAGATCATCCCGAGAATTAGGGAGACTATGACGCCAGCCAGTAGGCCGCCTATGGCTCCCTCCCAGGTTTTGCCTGGACTCAAGGCTGGAGCTAGGGGGTGTTTCCCCCAAGCTCTGCCGGCAAAAAAAGCACAGGTATCGCTGGCCATCGTTGTGAATATAGCCCAGAACACCCACGCCTTACCGGCTTCCAGGTTTCTCAGTTCGACCCAGTAGCTGAGCATCCAGCCAGTATAGAGGATTCCAGCTACCGTCCATGCCCAGTTGTTGAAAGCCTGTTCTCTTGGAGACCGAAATAACAGCCAAACTAGCGAGATGGCTACGGACGAAGTGATGAGAAAAGACGTTGTAGCGGCGTATGGACAGTGAGGGCTGAAGACGAGTAAGAGTACACAAGCGGCACCGAAATAGGTAATTGGCTGTATTTCCAACCGGATGGCCATTCGGTAGAACTCGAGGCTGCCGAGTACGGCTACAGCAGCTATCAGGAGGGTAAACCAGGGACCACCAAACCAGATTGCGGCAATTAAGAGCGGCAAGCCGATAACAGCAGTGATGATTCTCTGCCTGAGCATGCTTGTTCCTCAGGCTCTAGTTCTCCGAAGTGGCGTTGATGGTGGCCTGTAGCCGTTAGACATTAGCAAGACTTGTCGGTATTGGCATGCTTATGTTCTGGTTCCTAATCAGTGGCTATTGATTTCTCTGCGAAGTCTTGGTCCGCAGGTTTCTGGGTTTTCAGATCTCCATTATCTCTGTTTCTTTGTCTTGTCCTATGCGATTGGCTTTTTCTATGAAGTCATCAGTCATTCTTTGAAGCTGTTGCGAGGCGCGCGTGTTTTCATCCTGGGATATTTCCTTGCTTTTCTCTGACTGTTTTAATTTCTCGATGCCTTCGCGTCTCAAGTTACGCAGACTGATTCTTGCTTCTTCTGCTCTCTTGTGGACTACTCTAATCAGATCTTTGCGCCGCTCCTCGGTAAGGGGTGGGATGGGTATACGTATAACATTGCTGTCGCTTGTCGGGTTGAGACCAAGGTCAGAGGTGAGAATAGCCTTCTCGATACTGCGGATTGAACTGCGGTCCCAAGGTTGGATGAGCAGCATTTTGGCTTCCGGGACGGAGATGGAGGCGATTTGGTTGACCGGAGTGGGCACACCATGGTAATGAACTCTAATGTGCTCAATTAAGGCTGGTGTAGCCCGTCCTGTGCGGATACCTGCTAAGTCTCGGGCCAAAGCATCGGCAGCCTTTTGCATTTTGCTGCTTACATCACCAAGCACTGGGTCGATCATTTCTTTGCTTCAGCGGCAACGAGGGTGCCAACATCTTCTCCGGAGATGGCACGTCGTATGCTTTGTTGCCCTTGGAGGTCAAAGATTATTATAGGGAGCTCATTCTCTTGGCATATTGTGAAGGCAGTAATGTCCATTACCTGGAGATGTAAGTTCAAAGCGTCCCTGTGGGTCAGGCGGTCGAACTTCTTTGCCTGTGGGTACTTGATGGGGTCGGCATCATATACACCGTCGACCCTATTCTTGGCTACCAGGAGAACCTGAGCCCCGACCTCGATGGCGCGAAGTGCCGCAGCGGTATCGGTAGTCATGTAGGGGTTTCCTGTGCCTCCGGCAAAAATGACTGCGCGTTTTTTCTCCAAGTGGCGAATGGCTCGACGGCGGATGTATGGCTCGGCTATAGCTTGGATAGTAATTGCCGATTGAGTTCTGGTAGTGACTCCTTCAGTCTCTAACGAGTCCTGAAGAGCCAGGGCATTGATTACCGTCGCCAGCATTCCGGAGTAGTCGGCTGTGGCACGGTCCATTCCTTTAGCTTCGCTGCCGGTGCCCCGCCAGAAATTGCCTCCCCCAACGACTATGGCTACTTCGACATCCTGCTCAATCACCTGTGCTATTTGCTTGGCCACACGAGTCATGACTGCATGGTCAATACCGAAGCTCTTCTTTCCCATGAGAGCTTCGCCGCTCAGTTTAAGCAAGACGCGATCATATTTGGGCTTAGTTGTTGCCACTTCTAATAACCTAGCTCGAATCTGGTGAACCTGCGTACCTTGATGTTCTCACCAACCTTGGCTATGGTTTGAGTGATTATGTCTTGGATAGTCTTATCAGGGTCTCTGATGAAAGTCTGAAGGAGAAGGCAGGCCGCTTCAGGCTCCGTGTCCGTTTCCGGTGGAATCTCTTCCGGGGAGACAAACTGCGGGGACATGGCTGCTATCTGAAGGACTAGATCATGAGCCAACTCCTTGAATTCGTCGGTACGGGCGACGAAATCTGTCTCACAGTTGACTTCCACAATTGCCCCGATTTTGCCTCCTTGGTGGACGTAAGCCTCGATTATTCCCTGGTCTGCGGTACGGCCAGCTTTCTTGTGAGCCAAGGCGAATCCATGCTGATTGAGAACCTCGGTCGCCTTTTCCATGTCTCCGCCTGTTTCAAGGAGAGCCTTTTTGCAGTCTATGATACCCGCGCCGGTCTTGTCTCTGAGCTCCTTTACCGCTGCAGTTGAAACTTGCAATTCTGCCTCCTTCCTGTTTCTTGGGGGGGGGAGCCTCAGTGCCTTACCTATTCGGATTCGTCAGGTGCAAAGATATAGGCTTCTGATAATTCAGCAGGTTCCGTCTCTGTCGGGACTGATTCAGTGACCCCGATTTCGCCGGTTTCCTTGATCATTTTGCCTTCCAGAACCGCATCGGCTATCCTACCGCATATGAGTCTGATCGTCTTTATGGCGTCATCGTTGGCTGGAATGAGATAGTCGATGCCAGCCGGGTTGCAATTGGTGTCCACCATGGCCACTACAGGCACACCGACCTTTCTCGCTTCGGCCAGAGCTATCCTCTCTTTGGTCGGATCTACGATGAAGATGGCTCCAGGGAGCGTGGTCATTTCCTTGAACCCCCCCAGTAGCCTGTTGAGACGGGACAGTTCTTTTTCAACCTTTACTCTTTCTTTCTTGGTCATATAATCCAGCTCACCTCTTTCAATTCTGTCCTCGAGGCGAACTAGATAATCGATTCTGGCCTGGATGGTGGCGAAATTGGTTAGCATTCCCCCCAGCCAGCGCTGGTTGACATAATATGCGCCACACCGTTTGGCCTCTTCTTCTATTATTTCCTGAGCTTGTTTCTTAGTGCCGACAAGAAGGATGCTTTCCCCATCGCTGACCAAATCTCTGACGTAGGTGTAGGCCTCATCCAGCATGGCTATAGTCTGTTCCAAGTCAATGATGTGAATACCATTGCGTTGAGTGAAAATGTAGCTTTTCATGCGCGGATGCCAATGGCCGGTTAGATGTCCAAAATGAGCTCCAGCCTCTAGGAGCTGTTTAACTGAAGTAGATTCTGACAACTATTAACCTCCTGGGTATAGGCAGCACTGCCGATGAAAGTCGGTCATTAGTATATCATAAGCCGACTGGTGAGGCAATTGCGCGAATGAGAAACGATCTTGCAGGTGTTGGACGCACTGGAGTTGCGCAGCTTGGGGCTCTTTGGAACGAAGGTGGCTGGCTGTTGGGGGGGGGGCAGACGCGCCGTGAATAAGCGACGTGGCAAAGCAGGCAGACACACTTCACCGTGGGGCCCGATGTGAGGTCGTGATTCTGCCCGATGCGGGTGGTGTGGGAAGAGGTCTTAGTAAGCCAGCGATTGGTAAGTCGGTCCTACTTTCAGTGTGCCCAAGATTAAGGTTAGAGTCCTAACGCTTGGGCTAATGACTCTCGATGGAAATCAGCATCACCGAGGGTGAGTTCGGCTGACTTAGCTCGTTTGGAATATAGCGGCATATCATGGTCTTCCATCAAACTCACCCCTCCCATGCTTTGGTGACCGAGCTTAGTGACTCGTTTGTAGGCGTCGCTTACCCAGGCTTTTGCCATGGCTGCGTCTTTGGCAAAAGGAAGTCCCTGGCTGATTTTCCACGCTGCTTGATAGGTGATAAATCTTGATGTGTCGATGTCAGTAATCATGTTGGC
>JADHWZ010000016.1 GCA_016783225.1 Dehalococcoidia bacterium
CTTCTTTATCCATAGCAATTCCTTCAAGGTCTCTATGTGCAAGCCAAAGAATTGTTGCTCCAGGTGCTTCATATATTCCTCTGGATTTGATACCAATAAATCTATTTTCAACCATATCTACTCTGCCAATCCCGTTTTTACTTCCCAACTCATTGAGATACATGAATAATTCTAAAGGTTTGGTTTTAACGTTTCCATTATTTTTATTCACAACTTGTATAGGGTATCCGTCTTTAAAATGAACTTCGATTATCGTTTCTTTATTCGGGGCTTTCTTGGGAGAAGTGGTCATAGTAAACAAGTTCTCTGGCGGTCTCAACATGGGGTCTTCCAAAATTCCCGCCTCATGGCTAACATGCATCAAATTCTCATCCTCGCTATAGGGCTTTTTCATTGTGGCTCTGACAGGAATTTTCCATTTCTTTGCGTAATTAATAAGACTACTTCTCCCTTTAAACTCTGCCAGAAATTCAGAGGTTTTCCAAGGACAGATGACTTTGATATTTGGATTTAGCGCATAGTAAGTTAGCTCAAATCTTACCTGATCATTGCCTTTACCAGTTGCTCCATGAGCTACACATTCGGCTTTTTCTTTTTCCGCTATCTCAATTTGTTTTTTAGCAAGAAGTGGTCTGGCCAAAGAAGTCCCTAACAAATATCGTCCCTCATATGTTGCATTCCCTCGGAGAGCTGGAAAAATAAAATCTATAACGAATTCTTCTTTCAGGTCTTCAATATATATCTTCGACGCTCCAGTCTTCAGAGCTTTCTTCTCAATTGTTTCAAAATCATCTTTTTGTCCCACATCACCAACAAAACAGACAACATCGTATCCTTTATTCACTAACCATTTCAAAATTACAGAGGTGTCTAAACCTCCACTGTAAGCCAACACCACTTTTTTCTTTGACATAGTCTTCACTGTATTATTTCGGTTATTATTCCCTTAACACACGTGAACATTTGTATGAATGGTCGAGGGTATTAACAATGATAATTTGTCCGCCCATTATACGCTTGGGGCAACCATATCAGGAGGTTCGGCCGTTGAGTCGAGCAAGGGACGAACGTCCAGCCACATATGGATTGCCCTACTTTTCTTGGCGTACCTAAATGCATTATTATAGAATAGCTGACTTCAACAAACAATTCCCCCGATGATGCAGCCTGCCTAGAATGGTTCAAGAACTATCTCTATCCTGATAGTGTCTTCTGCCCGCAGTGCCAGATGGTTACTAATCATTCTAGACTAACCAAGCGACTTGCTTACTCATGTAGTCGCTGCGGCAACCATACGTATCCTATGACTGGTACTATCTTAGAACGTTCACGGACTCCAGTTAGGCAATGGTTTCTCGCTGTGTTCCTAATGAGTACCACTCGGTGTGGTATATCAGCCAAGCAATTACAACGAGCACTGGGAGTAACTTACAAAACAAGCTGGCTTGTATTTTGTTTCAGGAGCAAAACGCCCTAGTTTCCCAGACCGCATGCAACGCCAATCATTTGCAACCTCAGCAGAACGTGTCAAACCCATGTCGCGTCTCGAGCCTTAGTCCAGGAGAACTACGACTATTCGTGACGCAGCGATTCGATTGGGTCAAGACGGGCGGCTCTATACGCCGGGTAAATACCAGACGCCAAACCGATGAAGACTGACACGGAGAGAGCAATAACCGCGATATCAATTGACATGGGAGCATTCACAGAGTAATCCCCCAGTTTCGCCCCGGTAACCAATAAACACCCCATCCAAGCCATCGTCAGCCCAATAGCACCACCGGACAGGCTGAGGACCGCAGCCTCAATCAAGAACTGGGTAAGGATGTCCCGCCTCCTGGCGCCGACAGCTTTCCTGATGCCGATCTCCCGGGTACGCTCCGTTACCGAAACCAGCATTATATTCATGATGCCGATACCGCCAACCAGGAGGGAGATAGCGCCAACACTGCCGATAAAGACCTGAAAGATGCCAAGCACCTCGTTCATCCGGTTGAGGATTTCCCGCAAGTCGATGATGCGGAAGTCATCGTCTTCCCCTTCCCTGATGTGGTGGCGCTGCCGCAGAATAGCGGTAATTTGCTCCATAGCGGCATCAACTTCCTCAGTACTGACCGCTTGAACAGCGATGGTCTGCACGGGTCGTCCCCGAGCGCTTGTCTGTGTCATGATCCTTGACTGCATCGTGGACAGGGGAATCATCACGAAATCGTCCGCCCTGCCAAACATGCTGCCCCTCTCTTCAATAACCCCGATGACCTCAAACTTGCGCCCGCCTATACGGATGGATTCCCCCAACGGACTCACCGTGTCGAACAGGTCTGAGGCAGCATCGCTTCCCAGAACAGCGACGCTTGTCCTTCGTGAAACATCCTCCGCAGCAATGAAGTCACCCTCGGCCATAGGGTAGTTGGCAATATGGGCAATTTCAGGGGTGACGCCCGATATCTCCAGGATGTGTTTCTCATTGCCATACACAACGTTGGCTCTCGTCTCAGTGACAGGAGCAACCACCGCTATAGACGGAGCCCGGTTAACATTGGTCAGGGCTTCCGCATCCTCCACAGTCAGCTTTGCAGCCCCCGGCGTCGTGCCGAGTTGTGCAACATAGAGGGCATTGGCTCCCATTTGCTCGAAGATCCCGGTGATATTAGCTTGATGTCCCCTGCCAAAGGATACCAGGAAGACCACGGCGCTGACGCCGATCACGATGCCAAGCATGGTCAGGGCAGAGCGCATCTTGTTACCATATATGGCCTGCCACGAACTGACTATGCTCTCCCAGAAGCTCATCTCTTTTTCTCGCCGACGATTTGACCGTCTCTAAGGTAAACGGTTCGCTGTGTATAGCTGGCAATATCCTGTTCATGCGTGACGATGACAATCGTGATACCCTGGCTGTTCAGCTGCTGCAACAGAGCCATGATGCCCTTGCTCGTCTGGGTATCAAGGTTGCCAGTAGGCTCGTCAGCCAGAATAATGGACGGGTTGTTGACCAGCGCTCGAGCCACAGTCACCCTTTGCTGCTCGCCGCCGGAGATCTCACTGGGCCGATGATTGGCCCGCTCAGCCATGCCGACTGACTCCAAGGCTTCCATGGCACGCTGGCGCTTGATACGGACGCCACTGTAGACCAGGGGCAACTCGACATTGGCCAGAACCGTCGCCCGGCCCAGGAGGTTAAAAGACTGAAAAACGAAACCTATCTTCTTGTTCCTTATGTCAGCTAACTGGTCATCTTTCAGGCGGCTGACATCCATCCCATCCAGTTGGTACATTCCCGAAGTCGGCCTGTCCAGACAGCCGATGAGGTTCATAAGAGTGGACTTCCCCGAGCCCGAAGGCCCCATGATGGATACCATCTCCCCCGCCTCGACGCGGTAGTCTATACCGCTCAGGGCAGTAACCTGGACATCCCCTATCTCATAGACCTTTGTTATCTTGTCGAGGTTTATCATCGCCGCTACCGAAGGATAGACGCGGTTGTCTTGCCTGGCTGCAACCGCTGGCTGCTATCAGAAAGAGACAGGCATTCGGCCCCTTCCCTCCACAATCACCTTTTCCCCCTCATCGAGCCCGGATACGACCTCGTAGAAGTACTCATTGTAAGTGCCCAAGACAACCTGCCTTTGCTCGGTCTCTCCGGTTGCATCATCCACCACTACTTCCACCCACCAGCCTTCAGGAGATTCCTTGACAGCCTGGTAAGGAATCAGCAGCACGTCCTCGCTTTTTTGAACCACGATATCGGCCGTGGCAGTCAGGCCTCCCTTGAGCTCTATTTCGGTGGGGTCAAGTTCTATGGTCACCGCGAACTCTACAACTCCAGCCTCCTCTGTGCCAAATGGCGATATGAAGGCCACCTCACCCGAGACTTCTTCATCAGGCATGGCATCTACGACGACGATGACCTCTTGACCTACCTCCACCTGGTAGATATCTATCTCATCCACCACTCCCTCCATTTTCACAGTGCGGGTGTCCACAAGGTGAACGGCTGTCTTGGAGGCATAATCGAAGGATGAAAGCTGGTCTTTTTCTTTTACGCCTACATCGACCACAGTACCATCAAAAGGAGCCAGGATTTCCGTATTCATAAGGTCATCCTTGGCATTTTCCAGTGCCAGGTCAGCCTTCTGCAGGTTGAGGTTGTAAGCCCTCAACACCTTCAGGTTGAACCCACTCCTGAAAATCAGTTCATTGTCTTCGAGTACCGTCTGACTCATTTCCATGTCGTGTTGAGCCAAGCGCAGAAGTGTAGCCATTTCCAGCTCATCATAATCGCCATCCTCCATAAGGTTCTGCATCTCCTGCAATTCCTCTTCAACCTGCCTTAGCCAGTCGAGCGACGTAGAGGTATCAGGGTATGGCAACGTCATCAATCCTGTTGCTCCCCCACTTTGCGTCGTGAGATTTCCACAACACGCTCCTAGTCGCTGAGACACCCTTATCCTGCCACTCATGCTCTTGACCAGCCGATGGGTCTCTTCCAGCCTGACCCGCACTGTGTGCAACTTGGCCGAAGCCTCTCCATAGTCACCCTGATTCATCAGATTCTGAACATCTGCCAGTCTTTCCTGGTCTTGCTCCAGAAGGTCGACTGCCTTAGGGATCTGCGGATACCTGTTGAGCACCTGTCCTAGCTCATTATGATATTCCGAAGCTGCTGCTATTACCGGGTCATTCAGCATATAGTAGGTAGCTTCCAGGTCGTGCTGAGCCAGGCGCAGCTCAGCGGCGGCTTCCTGATAGCTGTTCTCCTCCAACAGTTGTTGTGCTTCCTCCAGCTCCTCCTGAGCCTGTTCCACCCACAGAATCACGCTGGGATTGGGGTAGCCCTTCGGGTATCCCATCAAGGCGGGATCTATCTTCTCGACCAGGTCATTCATCGCCAGTTCCACGTCATACTGGGCATTAGCTATGGCCAGCTTATGGGCGGTATCATCCAGCTTGGCCAGCAACGTCCCCTCCCTGACCTTATCCCCCTCCTCCACATACACCTCCTCCACCGAGCCGGGAGTGCCGAAGCGCAGTTGGACCTGGTGCGGCATGTCAAGATTGCCATCGGCAGTAACGGTAGTTACCAGGTCACCTCGTTCCACAGCGACTATTTGTCTCTGCTCAGCTTCCTCCTCTTCGCCACCGCCACAGCCTGCCAAACCTACCATCGATGCAACCAAGACAACGAGAACTGCTGTGAATAACCCTTTTTTCATTTCAACTCAACTCTCCATTCTATTGTAGTACCAGGACGGATTGTTATCCCAATTTGCCTATCAGGCAGACTCTCTGCAGCCAATTGCGAGTAACGTAGCCCCTGTTCGCTGTTGCCAGGTACGACCACTCTCCTGCAGACTTTATGCCCTGCCAAACACGACACCCCCTGGAATTGAGCATCGAAGCTGTCAACACTGTGAATGTTCTGACCATTATGCCATAAAACGCCTTGGGACGACAGCATTTTATCAGTTCGCGCTCTTCCGCGCAGCTCACTTGCTTCATCTTATCTATCCTATTCTCTCGTTCAGCCTGCAACGACCTTTGACCAATTCGGCTTTGCATTTCCGACGCAAGCAACATCACTCCCGGCGAGTCCTGAGGATGAGAATCAAGGTGGCAATGCCCAACGCGAGGCCAATAGCGATGACTACCCATACCCAGAGGGGCGTTGAGGGTGGTGCTTGAGGTGCTGGCGGCGGTGCTGGTGCAGCTTCAGTCTGGAAGCTGAAGGTAGCGCTCCAGTCACTCGGCGCAGGTTCAAGGGACATCACTCGCCAGAAGTAGTTGGTGCTGTAGTCCAGCGTGCCATCGTACTCGTATGCGGTGGTGCCAACCTCTCCCTCGGCTATGACGTCGGCCAGTGCCGCATCCTTGGCAAGCACGAACTTGTAGCTCGTGGTGCCCTTGAAAGGTGCCCACGAGAAGGATGCTGGCGAAACCGCGCAGCCAAGACAGCCGTTGTCCGGTGCGAGCAACTTGATGCCGTAGTAGTCGGCCCTTACGGGCAGACCGGCCTTGATGGTGAAGCTCCTCACCTCAGACCACGGGCTGCGGATCTGCTGGCCGGTGGCGCACTGGCGCACCTGCACCCGCCAGTAGTAGGTATGACCGCACTCGAGGTTGCCCCACTGGGCTATTTCGGATGCGTGCACGTACGGTGCACTTGCACCGCCAGCGGGGAAGAAGACGCACGGGGTCATGATATCGACAGGCCTGAGGAACCCGACGCAAGCAGCGCCGGTGGTGTTACCATCGCCAACCCAGTCGATTACCCTTATGCTGAAGTCCTCATTCTTGGCGATCTCGATGTCGTACTCATCCGCCACGCATAGCTGCTCCCAGCAGAAGTTGACTTCCTGGTTCCTGCCGGAAACCGGGTCGCAGCCGACGAGCATACCGTCTTCGGTTATCAGCGTCGGGCCGACCTTGGCCATGCAGTCGCTGAAGCCCCAGACCATGCCCTGGTTGGCGGCGGGGTTGTAGCCCAGCGCGCCATTGAATACGCCACCGACCTCAGCGTCGATGGCCCACAGGATGGTATCGGTGTCCATCGTCAGGCAGCCGCACTTCTTGAGCGACCATGGCTCCAGGGTGAAGTTCACGCCGGCTGCCGGAGCACTGACGTACACGTCGAGGCAGTCCCAGACGATGCCCGGCTTGGGCATACCGTCAAGCGGCCACAGGGTGCGGCACACGCCAGCGTTGGCAACCACTGCAGCAGCGGGAACCTGACCAGGTCCAGCAACGAAAGTGTTGGTAAAGAGGTCAAGAGTGCCGTAATTTGCTCCCGTTGTAACACCCGTTAGTGAAACCGCGCCCGTGGCTGTGCTCGGAGCAGCCACAGCGGCGGTGACAGTAGTGATGGTAGCAACTGGCGAGACCACAAAGCTTCCTACAGGGGCCAGGATTGGAAGCGCTGGCATTACGGTAGCTGCTACGAGATTGGTCGTCAGCGTCACCACCTCAGCGTTAACTAGCCCAGCAGCAGGTGCCGCCGTTACTGTCATTAGCACTTGCTCAGCCACTGCAGCACCTGCAGCGACAGCCCCTGCAGCAGCGTGAGCTGAGTACAGGGCGTGCTGGTCATCAGCGCCGGTGGTGGCGAGCTGCAGGCCGAACTGGCCAATAGGATGCGGTGCATTGCAGCCGATGGCGCCGTTGACCACGGACATCATGTTGGTGTCTTCCCACCTCTCGGCGCAGCCGAAGCCGGGCAAGAAGGTCATGCGGTACACGGTGCCAGCGGCGGCGTCGTCAGCAACAAAGTATTGGTTGTTGTCGTCGAAGTCCGGGTCGAAAGCGACGTGGACGTTGCCCGAAGTTGGCAGCCTGTCCATGAGCAGGTTGAAGTCAGCACCTCCGTTGATTGAAATCGCCGCTGGGTAGGCAGCGGCGTTGTAGTTGGCATCAGCCCCCACCAGTACCTTGCCTGCCGACTGAGCGGTAATCATGTGCGCAGTACTAACGCCAGTGTCCACGTCAGGTTTAAAGCTTGACCATGCAATGCCGGTATAGGGCATCGCCTGCACCAACCCGGATGGGTCGAGGAAATACACAACAGTGCTTGACTCGGCAACGAAATCCTGGATGACGTTTCTGGGATTTATGTTGGCCCAGTAGTCACCGAAATCTGGCGACCAAGCAGCCGCCCGGGTGTTCTGGGCTCCCCAGAAGAGAACCTCACCATCGTCCCTGTCGGGTGCCAGTCTCAGCAAAGGCAGTTCGCTTTGAATGGCCTCGCAGTCCACTGCGTTCACACGGCACAGAACCCTCTCGTAGTAAGAGCCGAGAGGATAAGCCGGCGGCAGCGGCGAGACCACCGCAGGGCTGGCACTGGTGCGCCACACGCTGTCGAAGTTGTTGCACCCGGGATTACAGGTAAGGTTGTCGCTGGCTGAAGCCAGGTACAGCGTGTTACAGTCAGCCGCCGGGGCAACATCGTTGAACCAGTCAATGGTAGTATCAATCAGGCCTAGCTGGTTCCAGGTCTCGGCGTCGTTGCGGCTTATGGAGAATGCCGATTCATCATCGGGAATCGGCGCTGCCAGGAAGCCGGCCTCATCTCCGCTCCCGGGAACACCATCAGGATCACTGCCCCACCAGCCAGGGCCAAACCCGCGCTGCGATGCCCCGGTGGCACAGTAAGCAAGCGAGCCATCAGCATTCCAGGCAACCTGGGCATTACCGAAGCCTGTAGTGTTGTCTGTACAGGCGCAAACGCCAGCAGCGCCCGTAGCTGGCTTGAGCGCCGGATACCAGCACGCGCCACCACAGCTCGCCGCTGAATCCGTGAACCAGGTAGGCACAGTGGCCGCACAGGCACTGCCAAGGACTTCACCCACCAGCAGTTTGCCTGAAGCAACGGTTCCAAAGTAGGCAATGCTGGAAACCCTGCTCGCAAGGAAAGGCCTTATCGAGTGAACTTGGGTGTCGTCGATATGGTAAACCCCTGATTGGGCAGCTGGAGCATCAATGCTGACATAATAGCGGCGTAGATTGGGCGCCGCTCCCGAGAAGTCGGAAGGCAATTCCAAGTCAGCAACTATGAATTGACCAGCAGGGAATGAGCCGCCAGAGTAGCTTGCGGCCGCAATCAACACCGGATAGTTTACCGGGCTATTCCAGGTAGTTTGGTTGGCAAACACATCCCTAATCCCCAGGTTAAGAAAAGTACCAGCGGGAGCTGTAGCACCGCTAGCCATTGTACTCCAGGCAACACCATTATAGTGGAGGATGATGCCTCCTGCTCCTACAGCAAAGACATCATTAGGCGCACTCCCCCAAACATCCCAAAGGCCGTTCGTAGTGCCGCTCGCCATGGCACCCCAGGCAACACCATTGTAGTGGAGGATCGTGCCTCCTTGCCCAACGGCAAACACATCATTCCATGCGCTCCCCCAAACACCCACAAGGTGGTTTGTTGTGCCGCTGACCATCGCACCCCAGGCAACACCATTGTAATGAAGGATCGTGCCTCCTTGCCCAACAGCAAACACATCATTCCATGCACTCCCCCAAACACCCACAAGGTGACTTGTTGTGCCGCTGACCATCGCACCCCAGGCAACACCATTGTAATGAAGGATGGTGCCTCCTTGCCCAACAGCAAACACATCATTAGGCGCACTCCCCCAAACACCCAGAAGGCCGTTCGTAGTGCCGCTGACCATCGCACCCCAGGCAACACCATTGTAATGAAGGATCGTGCCTCCTTGCCCAACGGCAAACACATCATTCCATGCACTCCCCCAAACACCCACAAGGTGACTTGTTGTGCCGCTGACCATCGCACCCCAGGCAACACCATTGTAATGAAGGATGGTGCCTCCTGTTCCCACCGCAAAGACATCATTCCATGCACTCCCCCAGACCCCTACAAGATGATCTGTAGTACCGCTGGCCATTGTATTCCACACGGCCCCATTGTAATGGAGTATAGTGCCTCCTGTTCCCACCGCAAAGACATCATTCCATGCACTCCCCCAAACACCCAGCAGGCTAATAGATGCCGTGAGGGTCGCCAAGCTTGAGTCACCGGCGTATGTGGGCGAGAACTTCAGGGCCACAACGTTCCCGCCGGGCCAACCGGTGGACGGCGCCACAGTCTGGTTCACCCAGCCGGCGAAACCAGATACCTCCCACACGTAGAGCGTGCCAGCGCCCAAGCCGGTGACAGTACCCACGGCGATATCACGCTTTCGCCCGTACGAAGGAGAGATGTCGATAGCACCAATGACTGCGTTACCCGTTACGCCGGCTAGCCGAGTACACTCCCACTTGCCACCGGCATTCTCAGTCACCCACACTTCTGCCGGCTGATTCGCCCCGGCGACAGATGTAACCACGGCCCAGAAATCCACGTCATCTGGAGCTATTGCCACATCCCAGACATTCTGATCGGCAGCCGGAACCCCTGCGGCAGTCATTTCAGCGCGCAGGTGGCCGTACGCCCTGTCTTCCCACACGATGCCACCGGTGGCGGTAGTGTAGAGATACAGGACATAGGGAGTGGCAATAGTGGCAGCCCGTGTTACCGCGGCGATTATGGTCACGCCATCGTTGCCAACGGCAATTCTGTTGACCTCTGATCCATGCAGAATATCATTTTTACCGACCACCGAGCCTGGCATCTCCAGCGTAGCCCACTTGCAGATGCCAGGGTCAGCCCCGGCGGGCGACGGGCTGGCCAGGCCAACGGGCGCCGCGAAGCTGGCGACCAGCACCACCACAACCAAAATTCCAAATATGGTCGGAAATCTCGTTTTCGTCATCTCTTCCGAGCTTTCACAGTCTCTTCACCCAATCCGCCCTCTGGAACCACCGGTATCAGACACGCAGTGAGCGACCTTCGCTTCTTCATCTCGATGATTTCCAGCCTGTCCGTTAGCCATATGCGCCAAGGTACTTGAACAACCATATGTTTCCTGACTCAGATTCTAAGACGAGGGGCACGCACGACCCATCCAGAGCGGGTCCTTACTCTCACTCGCCCCCGTGCAACTGTACAAGCAACCGCCGCACAATCCTGTTGCTTGTGGGCCTGACAAATGCTAAATTATAGTACTTTTCTAACCCTTGCGCCACAAGCCGGCCTGGCAACACAATGCCAGACGCCTTCATTCGCCCATAACCTGGACTACGATTTCCCGTGACCGCGCTCGATTATCAAAGTCCAGCACAACTATTTGCTGCCATGTGCCCAGTGCCAACCTCTTGTTGGCAAATGGGACGGTCAGTGAGGCACTGAGAAGCGCAGCGCGAACGTGTGAATGACCGTTCCCATCTCCCCCGGCGCGGTCATGCTGATACGGGATGTTCCGCGGTACCACTCTGTCCCACATATCCTTAAGGTCAGCCAGGAGACCTGGTTCATATTCGATGGTGGTAACTCCAGCGGTGGAGCCGGTAATGAATACAGTGGCCGTACCGTTGCTGATGCCCGAATCGCCGACCTCTCTGGCAACTTCAGATGTTATGTCAACTATGTCGCAGTGTCCCTTGGTGTTGAGGCGAACAGTCTTACTCACTACCGTCATACCTTTACCTCCCGCCAAATGATTTCCTCTAGGTCGAAAACAGGCCCGTCCCGGCACACTCGTTTCATGCCATGCCTGGTCCTTATGCTGCAACCATAGCAAGCCCCAAGACCACAACCCATCCTCACTTCCAGCGAAATCTGGACTGGTTTACCGATCTCTCGCCGTCGTTTCTGCTCGCCTATTGTCTCGTACATTGCTTTAGGGCCACAAGCGTAGACTGCGTCAGCCCAGGTACTGAACTCTGACAGGATGCCCGTGACCATACCCCGCCTGCCGGCGCTGCCGTCCTCAGTGACCAGGACAGATTCGATCCCACCCGGCAAGTGATCCTTGGGATAGAGCCCTTCAGATGTACGCGCTCCGAGCAGCAGCTTGACCGCTTTGTGCTGGTCAATTGCCTGCTGAGCGAGAAACACCAGCGGTGCAATACCTGTGCCGCCAGCTACCAGCAGCAAGTTCTGAGAGGATGGCTCGATAGAAAACCCATTGCCCAAAGGACCCAGCAGGTCCAGTGTTTCTCCCTTCTGACGCTGGGAAAGCCAGTAGGTACCTCTGCCAGCCACCTGGTAAAGGAGACAAAGCTGGCTCGAATCAACTACGCGGTGGATACTCAAGGGGCGACGCAGCGTAACGTCTTCCCCACACCACACCATGACGAATTGCCCCGGCCGGGCTATCGCAGCGATGTCGAGAGCCTCAACACACATGAGATAATACCTGACGTGAGGATATCCGAAGAGCTCCGTATTGGAAATGACAGTTGCTGAAACTTGCTTCAATTACTTGATGTCCGCGTGGTAGCTTTGGAGGGACTTGACTCCTGACTTACCCTTACGATAGGCGGCGATTCCCTTGGCGGCAGCAGCCGCCGCCGCCACTGTCGTTATATAAGGCACCTTATACTTGATGGCTGCCTTTCGAATGTAGAAGTCGTCGTACTGACTTAGCTTGCCGCTCGGCGTATTGATGACCAGTTGAATCTCTCCATTCATGATTGCGTCGGCAATATTCGGCCGGTCCTCGTGCATCTTGAATATGAAATCAGAATCTATGCCGTGGCCAGCCAGGAACTGATGCGTACCACGCGTTGCCTTAATCTTGAAGCCAAGCTCCGTGAATTGCCTGGCCACCTCCAATACAATAGGCGCTTCCTTGCTTGCCAGGCTCATCAACACCGCACCCTCCGACGGAAGCTGCTGCTGCGCGGCTTCCTGCGCCTTAAAGAACGCCAGGCCAAAGGAATTGGCAATTCCCAGCACCTCGCCAGTGGACCGCATTTCCGGCCCCAGAACCGGATCTACCTCAGGCAACATGGGAAATGGGAAAACTGCCTCTTTGACTCCGAAATGCGGAATCGACCGCGGCCTGAGACTAAGTTCGGCGAGAGTCTTGCCCAGCATGATTTGAGTTGCCAGACGGGCCATGGATACATTGCAGACCTTGGAAACCAAAGGCACGGTCCGTGACGCGCGTGGGTTGGCCTCCAGCACGTATACTATGTCATTGGCAATAGCGTACTGCATGTTCATCAGACCTACGACATGAAGGTCTCCGGCAATTCTCTTGGTGTATTCATTGATAGTATCAATATGCCTCGTAGCTATGCTCACGGGCGGAATCACGCAGGCTGAGTCACCGGAGTGGACACCAGCCAATTCAATGTGTTCCATGACCGCCGGTACAAACGCGTCGCTGCCATCGGCGATGGCATCCGCTTCAGCCTCGGTTGCATTTTCAAGAAACTTGTCCACCAGGATGGGGCGGTCAGGAGTAACGTCCACCGCCGCAGCAACATACCCTTTGAGCATCTCCTCGTCGTGAACTACCTCCATACCCCGTCCACCCAGTACATACGACGGCCGCACCATTAAGGGATAACCGATTCGTTCGGCAACCCTCAATGCCTCCTCCAGATTGCTGGCCATACCGGATTCCGGCATGGGAATACCAAGCTCCCGCATCATCTGCCGGAAACGGTCTCGGTCCTCAGCAAGGTCTATCGTCTCCGGTGACGTGCCCAGGATTCTGACGCCAGCTTCGGACAATTCGTTGGCGATGTTGAGCGGGGTTTGGCCACCGAACTGAACGATCACGCCTTCGGGTTTTTCCTTCTCATAGATGCTCAAGACATCCTCAACTGTCAGCGGCTCAAAGTAGAGTTTGTCCGAAGTATCGTAGTCCGTGGAAACCGTCTCGGGATTACAGTTGACCATAATTGTCTCATACCCTTCGTCGCGCAGGGCAAAAGCCGCGTGGACGCAGCAGTAGTCGAACTCAATGCCCTGGCCTATTCGGTTGGGTCCACCGCCAAGTACCATAACCTTGCGCCTGTCGCTGCTCGTCGTCTTGTCAGGGGCGTTGTAAGTCGAGAAGTAGTACGCCGCGTTCTCCACGCCGCTCACGGGAACTGGCTCCCATCCCTGAACGACCCCGAGGGCAGTGCGCCTTCGGCGAATTTCCTTTTCCGGTACTCCAAGAAGCTGTGACAGATAGCCATCCGCAAATCCATCTTTCTTGGCCTGAGCAAGCAAGTTATCCGGTAATGTCTTCCCCCTGTATTGGAGAATCTCCTCCTCCAATTCGACAAGCTCTCTCATCTGATTGATGAACCAGGGCTTGATGTAGGTTTTCTCATAGAGTTCCTGCACGTCGGCACCCTTGCGCAGGGCCTCATACATGATGAATTGGCGCTCGCTTGTCGGCTCGTTGAGCAGGTTCATCAGTTCGTCCAATGGTTTCTCGTAGAAGTCTTTGGCAAAGCCCAGCCCATAGCGGCCGTTCTCCAGCGAACGAATTGACTTCTGGAACGCTTCCTTGTAGGTCTTGCCGATGCTCATCACTTCACCCACGGCTCGCATCTGTGTGCCGAGTCTATCTTCTGCGTCCCTGAACTTCTCAAAAGCCCAGCGGGCGAACTTGACGACCACGTAGTCGCCCGAGGGCGTGTATTTCTCCAAAGTCCCCTCACGCCAGTAGGGAATCTCGTCGAGGGTAAGACCGGCAGCCAACTTAGAAGAAACCAACGCTATCGGAAAACCGGTTGCTTTCGAAGCCAGCGCCGACGAACGCGAAGTCCTGGGATTGATTTCAATCACCACCACACGGCCGGTCTTTGGGTCGTGTGCAAATTGAATGTTGGTGCCACCTATCACCTGTATCGCTTCCACAATCCGGTAGCAATAGTCCTGGAGGCGTTCTTGGAGCGCTTCATCGATTGTAAGCATAGGCGCCGTGCAATAGGAGTCGCCGGTATGGACACCCATGGCGTCTACGTTTTCGATGAAACATACGGTGATCATCTGGTTCTTGGCATCACGGACGACCTCCAGCTCCAGCTCTTCCCATCCCAGGACTGATTCCTCTATCAGCACCTGCCCGATAAGACTTGCTGCGATGCCACGGCTGGCAACGGTGCGCAACTCCTCGACGTTGTACACCAGTCCACCACCGGTCCCCCCCATGCAGTACGCAGCACGGACGACTACTGGATACCCCAGTTCGGCAGCAACTCTTTCCGCATCCTCAACGCTGTACACCGCTTCGCTTCGTGGCATTTCTATACCCAGGCGGTTCATCGTTTCCTTGAAGGCGATCCGATCCTCACCCCTTTCGATAGCATCAATGTTAACACCAATCACCTTGACTCCATACTTGTCAAGGACGCCTGAACGCGCCAGCTCAGAGCTGAGGTTGAGACCCGATTGGCCGCCCAGATTTGGCAGCAGAGCATCAGGGCGCTCTTTCTCCACGATTCGCGCCACCGTTTCCATATTGAGCGGTTCAATATACGTCACATCCGCCATTCCGGGGTCAGTCATGATGGTGGCCGGGTTTGAGTTCACCAGCACGATTTCGTAGCCAAGCTCCCGGAGTGCCTTACAGGCCTGGGTCCCTGAGTAATCGAATTCACAGGCCTGCCCTATAACAATAGGGCCGGAGCCGATAATCATCACCTTCTTGATATCATTCCGTCTCGGCATACTAAGCGTTTCCTCCTATAGGGGTAGGTTGGAGCATCTGCTCCAACTTGGTCCACTTTCGCCCCCTCCGGCCTACGCACTTGTTGATTTTGAACACCCGACTCCTTGTCAACCAGGCAGTCTTCGAACACTAGCTCCAAGAAAGTCTTTGCTTTCCGAAGAATAGAGCCTGTAACTCGACCATTCATAGCCACCTGGCGAGAGAACCAAGCCAGCCCTTACAGGATTGTGATGGACGTAGTTGAGCTTCTCCAGAAACTTCTCTTCACTATAAATATTGAAGTCATAGAAGCCACGCTGCCAAAGGCGATACCTGAGATTTCGCCTGTGTGATTCAACGCCGTGTTGCGTTTGCGAAGAGCTCTGCTCTGGCGTCATAGGGGTAGGTGGGTACATACGCAGGGGAGGTTGGAGCACGCGCGGGGTAGATGCGAGCATACGTGGGGTAGGTTGGAGCATCTGCTCCAACCCACTGGCTACCATCAAGTCGATAATCCGTCTGGCCGTGAGCCCTTTTATCCCTTGCATTATCTTCGATATGCTCAATTCTGGCCTTTCCCCTCTATCCCACCAGAGTAAGAGGTGCACATGGTCAGGCATTATCACGTAGCCCATCAGCATAAAGCTACACCTGTTACTGTAAGAATCCAATTCCTCAAGGAGGATTCGGCAGAATCCTTCATCCCTAAAATAGGGGCGATTCTTATAGGTGTCCGTGGTGGCAAAATGAACATAGGAGCTATCATTGAATTTGGGGAGGTTTTTGTGCAGTATCATTTTCTCTTCAACTCAGCGTGCAAGGTAGAGCATCCCCCCAGGTAGGTGAGAGCGGATGCTCTCACCTATGGCTGGAGCAGATGCTCCAGCCTACCCACTTTATGGATTTCTAACATTCAATTCCTTTCACCCTTCTCGGTGAAATGAAACGCATCGGCAAAGTCATCTACGCGGTGGATCGACTCCCCCACCCACCCGATGATTATCCGCCCCGAGTCGATGACCAGAACTTCAGATGGTTTAGACACTCAACTCCTTATTAACCAGTTTTCTTTAACTCAGGGGGTAGGGTAGAGCATCTGCTCTACCCCTGGCTGGAGCGGATGCTCCAGCCTACCCACCTTAGAGATTTTTGTCACTCTGTCTCCTTATGGCTATAGCTCTGATGATTCCAAATTTAGCCAATTCCTGTGCTATTTTTGTAAAAGTTTTTTCTATGTTATTCTGAGTAAAACTTATGCGGACTATCCCGCTCACGTTTGAAGGCAGTTGTGTTCCTCTTTCCAAGAGAAGGATGGTCTTATTTGGGTATGCATTTCTCATCCTGCCTAACTCGTCGATCACATTAAGTCTTGGATGCTTTGAGCCACTCTTAGCATCTATGATTCCACCCTGAGTAGCTAGTGCAATCCCACAATCTGCTTGTTGTAGATAGTGCTCGACCTGTGGCTCTGTTAATCTCCCTACAATTGCTTGCTCCTCTACAATTAAAGGCTCGATGCCTAGAGCGTCTAAGAAAGATTTTAGTTTTCCGAGCGACTTAGTCTCGCCGCCGTGGGCAATAAATACTTTAGGCGGTGTTCTAGGTTCTTGCCGTTCAGGTATACCATATTCTTTTATTGCTGACAGGATTGCTTCTATTTCTGCTGCTGCTCTCACCATGGCCTTAAGCCTGTGCTGTGCAAGCTCCCTGGCGGTTCCCCTTAATGGCGACAAGTATGATGACTTCTGAAAGTTCTTCACTTCTCTCGAGTCCTCACCAAAAATGTCCACTAATCGGTACTCCACTTCCGAGCGCCATCTGCTAAACGAATAGTGAAACATGCTGCTGCTGTCGAATATCTTTTTGTCAAGGAGTCCCTTCAACTCTTTGTGCTTCTCGCTTAGGAGGCGAGCTGCCTTTTTGCTCTCATTCTCCCCGGTGGTTGTCACTCGTTTTCCCTCACCATCTTCAGCAATCTCTCAAACGGGTGCAGTTTCCCTGACCGAGAGCGCAACTCTCCCAATAGTATCGAATATCTGGTGTTGACGACTGCCTGCCGCACGAACTCTCCACGGTGCAGTCTTCCAAAACCAATCGTGCCCTTTTAGTCATCATTTCTTCTCAATCCTGATTGGATCATCTTGGTAAACTACATCTCCGCCAGCTATAGTTGCCGCTACCTTGCCCTTGAACTGGCAGCCATCGAAGGGAGTGTTCTTGCCCTTGGAGAGGAAGTCCTGGCTGCTCACTACCCATTCCTTGTCTGGATCGAACAGGGTGATATCAGCCTCGCAGCCAGGTTTCAGCGTGCCCAGCTCTCCGTATCTGCTGCCAATAATTCTGGCTGGCTCCAAAGTGAGTTTGGAGACTAACATCACTAAGTCCAGTTCGCCGCTGTGCACCAGGCCCATCAGGCAGCCCAGGGCTGTCTCAAAGCCGCTGATGCCAAAAGCTGCGAACCCGAACTCACACATCTTATCTGCCAGGGTATGAGGCGCATGGTCTGTGGCAATGCTATCGATGACGCCATCCCTGAGTCCTTCAATCAGGGCAGCGATGTCTTCCTCACTCCGTAACGGCGGGTTTACCTTGGCGTTGGTATCATAAGTCAGTGGGTCGTTCTTGCCCGCTTGCCAGCCCATCACCCTTTCTTCACTCAAAGTCAGGTGGTGGGGAGTGACCTCGGCAGTGACTGCTATGCCCTTTTCCTTGGCGCGGCGGATGAGTTCCACTGAGCCCCTGGTGCTGACATGGGCGATGTGCAACCTGGCGCCGGTCAACTGGGCCAGGGCCAGGTCGCGGGCCACAATAATCTCTTCAGCCGCCGCAGGAATACCCTTAAGCCCCAAGCGTGTTGATACCCACCCTTCATTCATAAGACCGCCGCTGGCTAGCTCTTTGTCTTCGCAATGGTCGATGATCGGCAAGTCCAGGGCACGCCCATAGTCCATAGCCAGGCACATAATTCGCGAGCTGGCTACTGAGTCACCATCGTCGCTAAAGCCAATAGCTCCCATTTCCGCCAACTCGCTCATTTCCGTCAGCTCCTTGCCTTGTCTTCCCTTGGTGACGCAGCCTATGGGCAGCACACGAACCGCTCCTGCCACCTGGGCCGTCTTCTTCACGTAATCAATGGAAGCTTGATTGTCCAGGGGCGGATTCGTATTGGCCATACAACAGACGGTGGTGAAACCACCTCTAGCAGCGGCTCTGGTACCCGTGGAGATGGTTTCCTTGTCTTCAAAGCCAGGCTCGCGGAGATGACAGTGGAGATCAATAAACCCAGGACAAACGATAAGGCCGGTGGCATCAAGCGTACATGAGTCCGGCTGGGGTGATGCTGTACCTTTGTCCCCAACCCAGGCGATCTTGCCTTCGGCAACAAGCAGGTCGCCCACACTGTCTATTCCTTGACTCGGGTCAAGAAGACGTCCGCCGCCTATCAGCAGGCTAGGTGACATCACTGCTCTTGCCTCCAGCAATCAGGTAAAGCAATGCCATGCGGATAGCCACGCCGTTACTTACCTGTTCTTCAATGACTGATTGAGTCCCATGGGCAACCTCGGGGCCGATTTCAACACCTTCGTTCATAGGCCCAGGGTGTAAAACCAAAGCGTATGGCTTGGCCAAAGACAGTCGTTCAAGAGTCAACTGATAACGCTGAATATACTCCCGTAGACTGGGCAGCAATCCACTCTGCTGCCTTTCCCTCTGGAGTCTCAGCATCATCACCACATCAGCTCCTTCCAACGCAGTCTCAATTCTAGATTCGACGCGAACATTTGGCAGCCGGCACCGGCTGATAAAGCCTGCTAGACCGCGTGGAAAGAGAGTGGGCGGGGCACAGAGTATTACCTCGGCGCCCATAGTCGTCATGCCCCAGATGTTGGAACGGGCTACTCGGCTGTGCATAATGTCGCCGACAATTACCATTTTGAGGCCGCCTAGCTCACCCAGGTGGTGACGGACAGTATAAAGGTCAAGGAGAGCTTGAGACGGATGGGCATGCCAGCCGTCACCACCGTTTATGATGTTGCTATTCACATACTGGGTGGCGAGGTAGGGAGCGCCAGACTCGGAATGCCGCATCACTATGACATCGGCACCCAAGGCTTGTATGGTACGCAGGCTATCAACCAAAGACTCGCCCTTCACAACGCTGCTCTTGGAAGCATCGAGGCTCACCGTGTCCGCGCTAAGGTTCTTGGCCGCCAACTCAAAGGAGGCACGAGTACGGGTGCTTGGCTCGTAGAACATAGTCACAATCGTCTTGCCTCTCAGCGTTGGCACTCGTTTCACATCACGGGTAAGAACTTCTGTCATGGCATCGGCTATTTCAAAGACAAGTCCGATCTCCTCCCTGGTGAAATCGTCCAGATCCAGTATATGTCGATGTTGCCATTTGTCTGTAGATGGCGGCGGGAAGGTTTCCGGAATCGCAGTGCTTGGCCCTGACTCAGTCACTTTCATCGGTCACCTCCCTCTCAGAAGTGAGGATAGTCACCTTATCTTCACCATCTACTTCTTCTACATAGACCTTTATTTCCTCGTTTCTCGAGGTAGGTATGTTCTTGCCCACATAGTCAGCGCGGATCGGTAGTTCCCTGTGTCCTCTATCAATAAGCACCGCCAACTGGATGGATTCAGGACGTCCCAAATCCATAAGAGCATCCATAGCCGCCCGAATGCTACGCCCGGTGTAGAAAACGTCGTCAACCAGAACTACTTGCTTACCGGTGATATCCGTAGGGACGTCGGTG
>JADHWZ010000017.1 GCA_016783225.1 Dehalococcoidia bacterium
ATGTCTGGAGCGTGATGATTGCTAATCGCGAAGACTACCTGGATGCTGGACTCAACTACTTCCCGCTGAGCTGGCAGGTCAAAGACGTGGTGAAAATACTCTTCGGGTTATCCATCCTTCTGTACCTGGTTGCCATTGTTATCCACCTGACCACCGATTCTCATCTCCTCTACCTGATAGTAGCCAACATCCTCGGCAGCGCGATGGTTTACGCCAATGCCCGCTTGCTATTCTCGACCACATCGACAGCCGCCTGGCGAGTCTACAGACTATCTGCCTTTCCCTATTTAGGCATTATTTTTCTGGCTATGTGTTCGGATATTTGGTTGACATAGGAGGAATACTGATTCCATGGACGTATTAGAAGCTGCCTTTCATCCCAGGGCCATCGCCGTCGCCGGGGCTTCAGAAACCCCTTTTTCCTTTGGCTACCATTTTGTGCGTCATCTTCTCGACTACCACTATCCCGGCGATATCTACCCGGTCAACCCCGCCCACAAGGTTATCCTTGGCTTGAAAGCTTACCCTGATTTGACCAGCATACCTGGGCCGATTGACTACGTGATCTGTTGTCTTCCGGCGTCTAAAGTCCTCGACTTGCTTGCCCAGTGCCCTAGCCGCGGTGTGAAGGTGGTTCATCTTCTCACGGCGCGCTTCAGTGAAACAGGGCGGCGGGAGGCTGCAGACCTCGAGACCAAGATCCTGCAGGAGGCCAGAAGGCTCAATATCCGTCTCATCGGGCCCAACTGTATGGGGATATATTACCCTCGTGGAGGAATAGCGCAGGGTTACGATATGCCTCAGGAAGCCGGGACAGTTGGCGCCGTGTTTCAAAGCGGTGGGCTGTCCGATACGCTTGTTCGCTATGGAGAGGTGCAAGGCCTTCGCTTCAGCAAAGTCATCAGCTACGGTAATGCGCTCGACCTGGACGAGAGTGATTTCCTGCGCTACCTTGCCTACGACGACGAAACCAAGGTAATCGCCGCTTATTTCGAGGGTGCCAAGGATGGCAGAAAGCTTCTCAATGCCCTGGCTAGTGCAGCACGTGCCAAACCTGTCATTGCCATCAAAGGCGGGCGGGGCACGGCCGGGATCAAGGCTGCTGCTTCACATACCGCTGCTATTGCCGGCTCAGATAGTATGTGGAGAACTGCTTTCAAGAAGACGGGTGTAGTGCAGGCTCGGGATATGAGCGAACTTGTTGATTTCCTCGTCGCTTTTTCTTACCTGCCCCCGATCAGAGGAAACAGAGTTGCCATAGTTGGTGGAGGTGGAGGCATGTCTGTAACGGCCGCCGACGCTTGCGAAGAGGCCGGTCTCGTAGTACCTCCGCTGCCACCTGAGATTAGAGAGGAGCTTAGAGCAAAGGCACCTGAGGTATGGGATTGGTTGGGGAATCCTGTAGACGGTTCTATAATGGGGGGGATATCACTTGATTTCCAGTCAGGACCTGGACAGATACCCAGAATGCTAGCGAGAAGTCCTCAATTCGACCTGATTGTTGCTGAAATTGCCGAAGAGGCGCCTTTGCCAGAAGAGATCTGGACTGCTATTGTCCGCATGCAAGCTGAGGAAATGATTAACCTGCACATGGAGCAACTGAAGCCGCTGGTTGCCGTGGTCACTGATGGCAAGTTTGGCTCCGGGCAATTCCAGGACTGGCGCTGGAACACGCTTGCTGAACAGCGGGCGCGACTCGTTGCCGCCGGTGTCCCAACCTACTCAACAGTAGCTGAAGCCGCCAGAGCGGTTCGCCAGGTCATAGACTACTGGCAAGCCAAGGCAGAAACATAGCCTTCAAACGTCTGTTGGTTGCCTCACAGGCCTTTCCAGCCGCGGATAAGGAGCGGGAAAATAAGCGACTACTTCACCCTGGTCAAAGCTAGTCCAGACACTCCAGCACGCCTTGGAGAACTTGCCACAAGCCACGGAATAGTCCCCACGCCGGCTTTTCTACCCGTGGGCAGCCAGGGCACTGTCAAGACCTTAACCCCGGAGGATCTCAAAAGGTTGGGGGTAGCCATAGTACTCAGCAATACCTATCATCTTTATCTAAGACCTGGCATAGATACCATTGAGCGGCTGGGAGGCCTGCACCAGTATATGGCCTGGGATGGCCCCATATTGACGGACAGTGGTGGGTATCAGCTTTTCAGTCTGGCACGGCTGTGCAAGGTCACCGATGATGGGGTTCTTTTCCGTTCCCACATTGATGGCAGCGAGCACCGTCTTACTCCTGAACTTGTGGTTGACCTTCAAGAGAGACTTGGCGCTGACATCATAATGGCTCTGGATGAGTGCCCCGCCTATAACGAAGATATGGCAAAGGTGCGTAAAGCCGTGGAGAGAACCTACCGATGGGCCGAAAGGTGCCGGAAGCACCATAAACGCTCCGATCAGCTCCTTTTCGGTATCATCCAGGGAGGTATTTCACCAGAGTTGCGGCAGCTATCCGCCGGGGGGATCACCTCTTTGGGGTTCCCCGGATATGCCATCGGGGGGCTGAGCTTAGGCGAACCCAAGGAGCTGATGTGGTCGATGGTCGACGAGACAATGCCTTTGTTACCTCAAGACAAGCCCCGCTATCTGATGGGAGTAGGTTCGCCTGAGGACATCGTCGAAGGAGTGAGCCGAGGGATAGACCTCTTCGACAGTGCCCTGCCCACCAGAGTGGCTCGGAACGGAGCCCTGTTCACTATGCGAGGAAGACAAAACATACGGAAGGCTATGTACAAGACTAAGGACGGGCCTGTTGACACTGGCTGTGACTGCTATACCTGCCGCACCTTCTCTGCCGCCTACCTTCACCATCTGTTCAAATGTGAGGAGCTATTGGCCTACAGGTTAGCCACCATCCACAACCTGCGCTTCATCGCCAGACTGATACAGAGAATAAAAGAGGCTATTCAACAAGACACCTTCCTCGATTTCAAAAACGACTTCCTCAGCCAGTACCGAGTTACCGATGAAGAAGTCAGGCTTGCACAGAAGCAAAAGTGGCTAAACTCTCCACGACACCGCGATAACACTGCTCTCTAGGCGCAGAGTTTCGACTTTCTTCATAGGTTGGCATTTTGAATTTACGTGTCACCCGCCTACGGGTGACCGTTGGGGTTTGTACTTGTACGGTAGGTCACCTGTGGGCAGGTGACACCTAGAAAATGTTGGTTAATATAGAGCAAGATTTTGTAACTATAGGGTTCAGACTAGGAGAAAAGATCCATTAAAGTTCTTGTCCTAGTCCTTCAAGAGATCCATATATCCAAGCTCTCTCAGGCCTTCCAAAACTGGAGTAAAAGTGGTCTCAATATGTGGCATGTTGAACGGAATAAACTCATAATCTGCGAGGAGTCCGCTCCTGAACTCAAAAGATTTATCCTTTATTAATATCAAGGATTTGCCCTTCACATCGGCGAGAACAGATTCTTGTGTCAACCACGTGTCATCGGGGCCAGGTGTAAGTATTACGAATATCACAGCTTGCTGTTCGATTCGTGCTCGAACCTTGGTTGCGACTGATTTGGGTGCGTATCCTCGGCCCGTCACCACAGCAAACCCCAACAACTCCAAGAATCGAGCTAATTTGTCTGCACAATCGGTCCCTGCACCATCAAACCGGTGAGCAATGAACACTGTCCGGGCCGCATGTGGTGGTAAAGTGACTGGTTCATCGGGTTCCAGTCCCAAGAATTCCGTGATTTCGTCCATAACAGTTGGTTCTTCGATCCCGTCGACATCAACGCTAAGCAACTCTTGCCGGTGTATATTCCTAAGGCGATGTATTCTGAGCCGAAATTCACCTTTGGGACTTCTGCCGTGGACTGTGATCACAAAGTGGCGTGGATGGCCATGCTGTCGGACGTCACGACATGCTTGGTCGAGCAGGTCATAGGTGACCGAATCAGGAAACCGATCAAGCTTGACAGATGCAGACTCCATTACTATCCCCAAGCGTTTTAGCCTCGTTTCAAGTTCGGGCAACGCACCCCAGTTCAAGTCCTTTACTCTGCATGATCGGCCAATGTTCATGTGTCACCTTGCTCGCCTAGCGCCCGAGTTCAGTCTCCTCTCATCTTTCTAGGGCCTTCTACAAATGTGTCTGGCCGGGCTCTCGCATTCAATTATACCATAGCCCACAGGCTTTATTTAATGTGTCCTTATAATGGAGCCTGTCTGGGGAAATTTGGTCTCAGCCCAATAAGCGAAACCGTTTCATGAATAGCCATGTGCGAGTCACTCGCCTTTGCGTGACACTCCATCGGGTCATCTGTAGGCAGATGACTCCCACGGAAATTATCGCGCATTATAGCGAGCAATATACCCGCGTTCCTACGTGTTACCCGCCTACGGGTGACCGTCCAATCGGTCATCTCTAGGCAAATGATCTCCGAGGAAATCTCGCAAAGACAAGGTAAGGTGCTCGGAGTCCTCCTTGAACTCCAGGATTGCCACGTCGCTTCGCTCCTCGCAATGACGGAGATGAGGTTCTAAACAATCTCGAAGTGTACCTAAATTGAACAAGAAGCTGCCTTAAGCTATAATTCTCAGATACATCAGGAGGTCTGGTTGCTCAAAAGCCATAGCTGCGGGGAGTTGAGAACAAAACACGTCGGGCGCGAGGTAACCCTGGCTGGGTGGGTTCACCGGCGTCGCGACCATGGCGGCCTGGTATTCATCGACTTACGAGATAGGGAAGGTATAGCGCAGGTAGTCTTCAATCCGGAGATATCGAAAACGGCGCACGCAGTGGCTGACACCTTGCGCAATGAATACGTCATTAAGGTCACTGGCGAAGTCGCTCACCGCCCGCGTGGCACGGAGAATCCTAACTTGCCCACTGGTGAGATAGAGGTTATTGCTAGCGATGCTCACATTCTGAATACTTCGAAGACCCCACCATTCTACGTAAATGAGGACGTAGAGGTTGATGAGAACCTCTTCCTCAAGTACCGCTATCTCCATCTGAGACGTCCGAAAATGAAAGAGAACATGCTTCTCCGCCATCGAGTGGAGAAGTTCATGCGCGACTTTTTGGATGCCAGGGGCTTTATCGAGATCGAAACGCCCATCTTGATGAAAAGCACTCCGGAGGGTGCTCGTGACTATCTCGTACCCAGTCGCATCCACCCTGGCAAGTTCTATGCTCTGCCGCAGTCGCCACAGCAGCTCAAGCAACTGCTGATGGTAGCCGGCTTTGAGAAATACTACCAGATAGCCCGCTGCTTCCGAGATGAAGACCTGCGCGCTGACCGCCAACCTGAGTTCACACAGCTTGACCTGGAAATGAGCTTCGTAGATGAGGAGGATATACTCAATCTTGTCGAGGAACTGTTTACCTCTCTCGTAGAGACAGTCAAACCGGAGATGCGGACACTCAAACCGTTCCCGCGGCTTTCCTACGCGGAAGCCATGAACCGATATGGCACCGACAAGCCAGATGTGCGCTTCGGGCTAGAGATAAAAGACGTGTCTGATATCGTCGCCAGCTCAGAGTTCAGCGTTTTCCGCTCTGCCGTACAGGGTGGCGGACAAGTCAAGGGTATATGCCTGCCCGACTGTGCCGACTATTCTCATAAACAACTTGAAGAACTAACCGAACTGGCCAGGACTCACGGGGCCAAAGGCCTGATAACGCTGGCCTTGCCTTCAGACAATTATGACAGCCTGGAGCGTTTGACCCTCGACAAAGTCAAGTCGGTAGCCGCCAAATACCTGACAATAGGACACGTGAAAGAGATGCTGACTAGATTTGAAGCCGAAGCGGGCACTCTTGTGTTGATCGTGGCTGGAGAGACCGCGATGGTGCAGAGAGTCCTGGATGAGCTGCGGCGAGAGATGGGGCGGCGTCTCAATCTGGCTGACCCTAACCTGCTGGCTTTCGTCTTCATCGTTGACTACCCTTTACTGGAATGGAATGATGAGACACGTTTGTGGGAGCCTATGCATCATCCCTTTACAGCACCTTGCGAAGAGGATGTGCCCCTCCTTGACACGGCCCCATCCAAGGTACGCGCCCGCCACTACGATATTGTATGCAATGGCTACGAACTATCCAGCGGCAGCATCAGAATTCACACCAGCCAGCTTCAGGAAAAGATATTCCATTTGCTCGGCTACAGCGACGAGGAAGTAGAGGAACGCTTTGGACATCTCCTGGAAGCCCTGGAATACGGAGCACCTCCCCATGGCGGCATCGCTCCCGGCATCGACCGCGTAGTGATGTTGCTGGCAGGAGGACAGAACATCAGGGAGGTAATCGCCTTTCCCAAGAATCAAGGGGCCATCGATGTGATGAGCAACGCTCCATCTCCTGTCTCTGAAGAGCAACTCGACGAACTGCACCTGAAGCTGAAAGACAAGGCGTAGCCGCAGCCTGAATTGAAGACAGGCGAATGAATGATATAATGGTGAATGAATCAAGAAAGTGAAAATATCAACGGAGCCAATCGAAAACAGTCAGGTAGCACTTAATGTAGAAATGGAGCGTGCCGAGGTAGACGAGTACCTGGACAAAGCTTACCATCGTCTCGTTCAGAAGGTATCCGTCCCTGGCTTTCGCAAAGGGAAAACGCCGAGAGACGTGCTGGAGCACCATATAGGCAAGGATGCACTATTCCAGGAAGCACTGGAACAGTTGGTGCCAAAAGCCTATGAAGAAGCTCTGGAAAAGCAGGGAATCGACGCGATCGCTCAGCCTAAAATCGAGCTTGTCCAGACCGAGCCGGTAATGTTCAAAGCTATCGTGCCAGTTCGGCCCACAGTCAAGCTAGGCGACTACACACAGATGAGACACGAATCCAAACCGGCAAAAGTCGGTAAGAAAGAGATAGAAGCGACGCTCGAGCAAGTCCGTCAGCAGCATGGGGTTCTGGTGCCTGTAGACCGTGCCGTCTGCTTCGGTGATACGGTGACTATCAATGTCGAAGGCGAGAGAGACGGGGAGCCTTTTCCCATCCGTGACGGCCTCGTTTATGAAGTGGTCGACGGTGCCCGATTGCCTCTTCCAGGGTTCGTTGAGGAGCTAGAAGGTATGGAGAAAGGCGAAGAGAGAAACTTCAAGCTCTCCTATCCTCTTGACTATGAAATGAAAGAGCTGGCCGGCAAGAACCATTCGTTCAAGGTGACAGCCACCGAGATAAAAGCGAAGGAGTTGCCCGATTTGAATGATGAATTTGCCAAGAGCCTGGGCAGCGAAGATCTGACCTCGCTGCGAAAGCAGATAGCTGGAAACTTGAAGGCCAGAGCTGAGGAGATGGCCCGCCTAGAACTTGAGCGGAAGGTAGTTGACACTGCCATCGACCTCAGTGAAATGGAGTATCCACCGGTACTGGTAGATGCGGAAATCAACCGAATGCTGAATGAAGAGGCGAGGAACTTCGCCGAGGGAGTCGCAGGACTGGAGAATTATCTGAGTAGCGTCAACAGGACGATGGAGGAACATCGAGAGGAGTTGCGTCCCATAGCCACTCAGCGCGTTCTTCGGTCTCTAGTGCTGGACAAGATAGCCGAGGCAGAGAACATTGAAGTTGACGCTGCGGAAATAGATGCGGAAACAGAGAAGATGGTGAAGGATGCCGATAAGCAGGCTGAGGATGTGAAGAAATTGTTCAGCTTGCCGCAAGCTCGCGAGTCTGTTAGGCAATTTCTAGTTAGCCGAAAAACAGTGGAGCGATTGGTGCAAATAGCCACTGCTTCAGCTTGATTATCTTATTCAGAGAAGGAGACAACAGAAATGGAAAACTTACCCCAAAACATAATTCCAATGGTGATTGAAAGCGGTGCGCGGGGCGAGCGAGCTTTTGACATCTATTCGCTGCTGCTGAAAGAACGCATCGTCTTCCTGGGAACGCCCATCAATGACCAGATAGCCAACCTTGTTATTGCCCAGCTTCTTTACCTGGAGCGCGAGGACCCGGACAAAGATATAAACCTTTATGTCCATTGCCCGGGCGGCATTATCAGCGCTGGCCTTGCCGTTTATGACAGCATGCAGTTGGTTCGGCCAGATGTGTCTACAATCTGCGTTGGACTGGCTGCCAGCATGGGCACTCTCATCCTATGTGCCGGAGCCAAGGGCAAACGCTACGCCTTACCCAACTCTACAATTCACATGCACCAGGCGGTTGGTGGTGCCCAAGGGCAGGCAGCCGATATCGAGATCGCCGCCCGTGAAATCATGAGAATGCAAGAGAAGATTCGCAACATCATAGCCAAGCACACCGGGCAGCCAATGGATAAAATCGTTCATGATACCGACCGGGATTTTTTCCTCAGCGCCGAGCAAGCTGTGGAATATGGGATAATTGACGAGATACTTAGCGGGCCGCCAAGCAAGGAGGCCCCAGCAGGTGAAGAGAAGAAGGAATGAATTCTCAGAGGTGGCGACCCGAGCACTCAAGATATCTCTGGGATAGCTGAGCCAGGGACGGGAGCCCTTTTCTGGCGCCCATTTCATTGATGGCAAAGCCCGCCACTATGTCCCCCAGCAGTCCACATTCCTCGATTTCTTTCCCTTTGATAAAGCCAAAGAGGAAGCCAGCGGCAAAGGCATCTCCAGCACCGGTAGTTTCCAATTCAGCCTCTGGACCTTCTCTCTGTGGCTCAACTTCATATTCCATCTCTGTGTCACGGATATAGCCTGTAATGGCCCTAGCCCCATCCAGAATCACGCCTTGGCCCAGGGTTACGACAACAACCTGGCAACCCAGATTCAGGCATTCCCCGGCTCCCGCCCTGAAATCCTTGCCGGTAAGCTCTTCGATTTCTCCACGGTTCACAAAGACAATGTGAGACCTCACAAGTAATGGAGCCAGAGCTTCAAGCCGCTTGGTGGCATAGAGCATCCCAGGAGCCAGACTCACTTTGACTGAAGAACCTATGTTCTTCACCAAGTCCAGTTGCAGGTCAAACTGTGCATCATCGGCGAAGGATGAGAAATGAACCAGCTGGGCCCGGTTCAAGTAGGCCAGACTCACGTCTCGGGAACTGAGCAGGTTATTGGCCCCAGGAGAGACGTATAGCGCCCGCCTGCCTAACCTATCGCTGAAGCAAAGCGCTGACCCTGTCCCGACTCCCTGCTTGCTGATGACCTGGCTGGTATCTACACCGACAGTCTCCAGATCTTTAACGAGTCCCTTCCCTTCCTCGTCCATGCCCACAGCTCCCACAAACCCTGTCTTGACACCGAGCTTGGCCAAGCCATAAGTGGTATTGGCCGCTGACCCGCCCGGCAGTAACGCCGGACCTGTCACCAATTGTTCCCCATCAGCAATGACCTGATCCACCTGGAAAAGGTGATCCATATTCATCGCGCCGAGGCCAACTATCTCCATCGCAGCCACGTGACAAACTCAGCCTAACTTGGCCGCCTCTTCCCGGACAACACGGCGGACTCTCTTATGTACTTCCAGAGGAGCAGCAATATCATCAATTCCAGCTAGCCAGTGGAAATAACCTCTCTCACCGGTCCCGCCCGCCTTTTCCTTGCCTTTGACCAGTTTCTGTACAGCCGAGCGTCCGCCTTTTCCCCAAGCTTCCAAAACCGGCCGCAGGTCATCGAGATGTGTCGATGCCAAGCCCACCGTAGAGTAGGGGAGCGCATACTCGTTAGCATTGAAGGCAACTGCGAGCCCGCCGGCCTCTTCGACAGCCTGAAGCATCTTGAAGTCGGTAATACTGTCACCAACCACCACCCATTCAGGCAAAGGTTTATCCTGAGCTTCAGCAAAACGCCGTAAGGCTTCTACCTTGCGTTGCCCGCCCACAGGTTTAACCTGCTCCAAGAGCCGCCCCAAGTTAGTCTTCGGCAATTCCTTCCAGTAGAAACGGTCAAGGCTTTTCTTTATCCAGTCATCATCAATAGAGTCCGCAGTCGAAATCTCCTTCTCCATTCTTTCCAGATAGCTGAAGTCTCCTTTACATAATGCTTGCGACATTTCATCCAGCGGGAAAGAGGTACAGGCGACATTTTGGGAAAACATGTTCAGCCTTCGTGTTATATGCAAGGCATACTGCTCATAGCTAGTACTGATGCAGAACATCTCCCAATCTTGAGCGCTGAATCGGATGATGAGTTCAGCAGCCCCGTTAGTCAAAGTCGCCTTTCTTGCCAGCCTGCTGATATCTTCCTCCCTAATTTGGTGGTACACCAGAAACGGTGCGATGAGGGCCAGTGTGTCACCAGGTTCATAGTCTGGTCTGCCCTCCAGTGTCAATAAATCATCATAGCGACTAATGATCTCGAAAACCTTGCCTCCACCGGGGAAAAGCTTCATAAGCTCATAGGCATTATCCTGGGTAGCCAGCGGACCTTCAAGGTCAAAGCAGATTGCATTCATTTCATTCCTGCCCTCTTCGCCACTTCACTGCTGAGGTCATATCCGGCTATCGGGTCTCCCTGGCTGTCAAGCACCCGGCCAGTTTCTATTCTGATCTCGCCTTTGCTGAAAGCTCTTAACGTTGACACAATGAGCGGAAACTCCCTGGCTAGACCATGCTGCCGGATAAGGCGGAACAGTGCGTTGGTCTCGCCCTGTTCCTTTTTCAAGTCAGCTACGGAAAATCCACCCGTTTCGCGCCAGTGTTCATCAAAAGCTTCGCCCGTGAGGGGGAAGGTACAATATGTTACCACTGGGCCTCTATCTAGCTCAGGAGTCACCAGATGCATCATCACCCCAGATATTTTGGCCCTGCTCTCCATTAGCGCCCAAGTTACCTCTTCCCAAGTACCCTTGGGGCCATCAGGAGCCGCCGGATGAAGATTAATGATATCATATTTGAGGCACATCTCCCTACCAAGGATAAGCATGTAGCCGGCGAGCACGCAGATGTCCGGCGCAAAACCTTGAAGGCTCCTCATAATCTCTCTGTCATATTCCAAGCGCCATGCAGGTAATGCTTCATCTTGTGCTTTAGCGGCTATGTCCTGCGTGGCTTTAAATCTCCTGGAGGAAAGACAAATCAGCGGAATATGGTAGCTATGAACTAGCTCAAAGAACAGGTCGCTTTCTTCCGATTCGCCTGGCTCTCGATTGCTGAAGACAAAAACAATGCTACCCTCGATATCACCACTTTGAATTCTGTCCCACACTACCTGCAAAAGCTGTCTAGCTGCTTCATCCCTGCCGGTGGAAAACCAACCGATAGCCAACAACGAGGTTTCTCCTACAATGAATGTCTCTTCAATTTAGCCCAAGTACTGGCGAAGTGAACCAATGGATTTGATCTGCGCCCAAGAATCCTTCCTCTGGCCAAGGAAGCCAGAAACCCATCCCTGCCGTCGAATTCGGGCATTTCGACGTAGGCCCTGCCAATCTCAGAGGCCGTGTGAGCATCGCTCCCAGCGCTGGCAAGCTTCCCATAGTTGTGAGCCAGTCGCCAAGCCTTAGCTGAGTTACCCGGGGAAAGACTCCGCGAATTGAAAACCTCGATAATATCAACCTGTGGCATGATGGTCTCGAACACTCGATTCTTGAAGGCTGACAGCCGCACCCTATCAAAAGGGTGAGGAATACATACCAGCCCACTCTGAGCCTTAATCTGAGCTATAGCCTCCTCAACAGGCAATTCGCTGGGGACCTCTTGGCTAAGAAACATTCCCATCACCTCACCAGATGGAGTCATGATCTCCTCAGCAACAATAACTAGGAAAGGAGCCATTTCCTTCAACCGCAAGGCTCCAGCAATGGTCCCGTGGTCGGCTATAGCAAGACAGTCGATACCAACTTCAAGGCATTGCGCGACTACCTGCTCCAGGGTCGTCAGGCAATCCTTGGAATAGTTGGTGTGAACATGGAGATCAGCCTTCACCAAGAATTCAGCCTGTCCTCTCAAGATACTCTCCGGTCCGAGTATCCACCTTGATGACGTCGCCGGTATTGATAAAAAAGGGAACATGGACAGTGATACCTGTCTCCAGTATGGCTGGTTTGCTGCCAGCGCTAGCGGTATCTCCCTTGAAACCCGGGCCTGTCTCGGTAACTTGAAGCTCCACCGAAACAGGCAGCTCTATCCCTATGGTCTCACCTCTGTGGGTTACCATTTCCAGGTTCTGCCCATCTTTCAAATACCTCAGAGCCTCGCCAACCATAGCTTTGTCAAGCGGCGTCTGCTCGAAAGTCTCAGTGTCCATGAAATAGTAGAGCCCGCCGTCATTATAGAGATACTGCACCGGACGGCGTTCGAGAAAGGCACGACTGAACTTCTGGCTGGCCTGAAAGACGCGTTCGGTGGTATGACCGGCACGCACATCACGAAGTTTCAGTCGAACTTGGGCCGCGCCTCGTGCAATCTTAATATGCTGGTAATCAAGAACTTGATACAGTTGCCCTTCCACGTCGATGGTGATTCCCTTCTTCAACTCTCCGGCATCAATCATGGGACAACTACCTCCTGCTAGATATTCGCTGTTTTCTCCGCCCTGGTGAGAACTTTGACCTTACGGTTCTCCATTGCTACCGTGTCCTCGATTCTAACTCCACCCCAGCCAGGAACATAAACTCCAGGCTCGACCGTGAAAACCATTCCGTCAACTAGCTCATCTGACGAACTGGGACCAAGCCGTGGCGATTCATGTGCCTGTAGACCAACCCCATGTCCCAAACCATGACCAAAGACTTGGCTGTAGCCTGCCTCATCGACAACCATTCGAGCCAATCGGTCTGCCTCGTCGCCGCTCATGCCAGCCCTAATCGTAGCCAAAGCGGTTAGTTGTGCGCCCAAAACAATATTATAAACCTTCGAAAAGGTCTCGTCTTGTTCGCCCAAACAGAAAGTGCGGCTCAGATCGCTGCAGTAGCCACTCACCCGTGCTCCCAAATCAACCACCACAGGCTCGCCCTTTGAGATAGCTCGTTCGGAGGGTCTGCCATGAGGCAATGCCGAGTTAGGGCCCGAACTCACCATAATGTCAAAAGGCATCGGGGCACTGCCTTTTTCCCGCAGACATCTCTCCAGTTCCCAAGCCAGTTCCCTCTCGGTTATTCCAGGACGGATTATCGACCTAGCATAGTCAAGAGCAGTGTCGGCAAGTTTCACCGCCTCAATAATAGATTCCAGCTCTTCCGGCTCTTTTACTGCGCGAAGAGATTCCACTAGACGGGTGGTCGGGACAAGCTGGAGTTCGTGCTGGCTATCGGTTATAGCTTTACATAGCTGCTGGTGAGTGGCAAAAGGAACCTGGTCAGCTTCAAAGCCTGCTTTCCTGAACCCCAGATCTAAGAGCAATTTCGGTAGCCAATTCGCCACATCACCTTTGACGTGAATTACCTCGAAATCCTCCGTCTCTCTTTTGGCCTGTTCGACATAGCGGAAGTCGACTGCCAGAAAAGCGTTAGCCGCCGAAACGAGCACCCAACCCGATGAGCCAGTGAATCCAGAAAGGTAGCGACGGTTTTCGGGCTGAGAAACTAGCAGCGCGTCAAGTCCCTGGAGTATCAGACTCCGCCGCAGCTTCTCCAGCCGGCTCACTCCGAGATGTCTCCCTTCAATTCGCCGACCAGAGTACGCAACGCCGCAACGTATCCTCGCCAACCCAATCCACTAATCTGGCCTTTTGCAATAGGAGCTGTCACGGACTCCACTCGCCAGCCTTCACGAGCGTAAATGTTGGATAGATGAACCTCAATAAAAGGCAATCCGCTGTCAGCTAAAGCATCCCGCAAAGAGAAGCTATAATGAGTAAGCGCCCCGGGATTGATGACTATGCCATCAGAGTCAGATGAATGCGCTTGGATGAAGTCGATAAGCTTTCCTTCACTATTGGACTGAAACGTGAGAACATCTACACCCAAGCTTTCACCTTGTTTCTTAAGCATGGCATCAAGCTCTGACAGCGTTTTGCTGCCGTAGGTACTCTTGCTCCTCTTGCCTAGCATATTGAGATTAGGTCCGTTGATAGCCAAGATCTTCACACTGCTGCCTCCGCTTTCTCTAACTCAGCCAGGTTGCCTTTGTACTCACAGGCTGTGCACCTTACCCAGCCATCTCGATACATGATAAGGAGTTTGCCACACTGCGGACACGGCTGGCCAATGGGCTTCCGATTAGTAGCGAACTTACAGGCTGGATAACGGTTACAGCCATAAAAGCGCCGCTTCTTCTTGCTTATTCTCTCCACCAGTTCCCCTTCGCCACAGTCGGGGCAAGCAACACCGATTTTGACCAGAAAGGGCATTGTCCTCTTGCACTCTGGATAGCCACTGCAAGCCAGAAACTTGCCATAGCGACCTGTCTTTATTACCACGGGACGACCGCAATCAGGACAGGTTTCTTCCGTCATCCTGACGATTCTGACTTTCTCTATTGTCTCAGAGGCTACGCGCAGTAGCTCATCGAACGGGGTGTAGAAACGTCTTAGAACTGACACCCATTCTTTCTTGCCCTGAGCGATCTCATCGAGTTCTTTCTCCAGGCGGGCAGTAAAACCCAGGTCAACGATCCTGGGGAAGTGTTGGGTTAAGAGGTCATTGACGACAATCCCCACGGTGTCTGGATAGAGCTTGGCACCCTCTTTCAGCACATACCCTCTCTCCTGAATAGTGGATAGAATCGGGGCATAGGTGCTGGGGCGTCCGATTCCCTTTTGCTCCAATGCCTTTATTAATGTAGCCTCGGTATAGCGAGATGGAGGTTGAGTGAAGTGCTGTTCTGAAAGGAGCTCCAGCAGCACCAATCCATCACCCGTTTCCAGTTGAGGAAGATGAGCAGCCTTGTCATCTTCGTCCTCATTTTCGTCCTTTCCCTCACTGTAGAGAGACATGAAACCTGGGAACTTGACCGAAGAGCTGGTTGCTCTCAGTAGATACTCGTTTTGGGATTCTGCGCATTTCGCTTCTATTTCTACAGTCACAGTATCAACCAGCGCCGCAGCCATCTGGCTCGCTACCATTCGTTTCCAGATGAGTGCATAAAGCCTGTTCTGCTCTGGTCGGAGGTAGGGATGGAGTTGGTCCGGCTCCCGATGAATCCTGGTCGGCCGAATAGCTTCATGAGCCCCTTGCGCCCACTTGCCCTTTTTCGCAAAAAAACGTGGCTGGACAGGTAGGAACTGACTACCGTATTTACTAGCAATGAAATCTCTGGCTTCGGCTAAAGCACCGGCCGCCACGTGAGTAGAATCGGTACGCATATAGGTAATAAGCCCCACCGAGCCTTCCTCACCAATGGAAATGCCTTCATAAAGCTGCTGGGCAATAGCCATAGTCCGTTTGGCTGTGAAACGCAGCTTGCGCCAGGCTTCCTGCTGCAGAGTGCTGGTAATGAATGGCGGCGCGGGCTGACGAGGTATCTCCTTAGGCTGCACTGATCTGACCGCATAATCTGCATTGCTTAGTTCACCTTTGAGTCTCTCGGCTTCATCTTCGCTAGGTATCTCCAATTTGATCCCGTCGCTCAGGCCTATAAACAGCGCCCGGAAACCGGTTTTCTGAACTCTGGGCAACCTCTTGGTCAGTTCAGCTTCAATGGTCCAGTACTCCACGGGAACGAAATTCTGGATATCTCGCTCCCGGTCAACGACAATCCTTACCGCAGCCGACTGAACCCTGCCAGCCGAAAGCCCTCTCTGCACCTTGCGCCATAATAACGGACTCAGTTTGTAGCCAACCAGCCTATCTAGTAGACGGCGTGCCTGTTGCGCATCGACCAGGTTCATGTCAATAGAACGAGGATCCCGAAAAGCCTGTTCCACGGCCTCTTTGGTTATCTCATGAAAGACAACACGGCGGATAGGCACCTTGTCTTTGCTCAGTTTGGCTGCCTCAGCCAGATGCCAGGAAATCGCTTCCCCCTCCCGGTCGGGGTCAGTAGCCAGATAAATCGCCGAGGCGCCATTAGCCAATTGCTTCAGCTCACGAATTGTCCCTTTTCTCTGAGGAATGACGACATACTGGGGAGCGAAGTTATTGGCTATGTCTATGCCTAATTCTTTTTTGGGCAGATCGCGTACATGTCCCAAAGACGCCTTAATAACGTAATCGGCACCCAAGATCTTGCCTATTGTTCTCGCCTTGGCCGGAGACTCAACGACGACTAGTTTCGTTGCCATGATTACTTCACCTGAGCCTGGTATTCCTCTCTCGCCTCTCTGGTCAACACATAATTCATGCCACCAACCTGCTTGACCATTCCCTTAAGCTCCATCATGGTCAGAGTGCTACTAACCAGGCCGGCCGCCAGACCACTGTGGCGGCAAACCTCATCGATGTGAGTTGGTTCATTGCCTAGTTGCTTTAGCAGTAACGACTCAGTTTCATCCGTCGGGAGAAGCTCCTTCATCTCCAGTTGCTGGGCTACCATAGCCAGATTCAGCTCCTCCAGTATATCAACATGGTCTCGTACCAGTTTCGCCCCCTCCTGAATGAGATGATTTGTTCCCTTGCTGGCCGGAGATAGGATACTGCCGGGGACAGCAAAGACATCCCGGTTTTGCTCAAGCGCTTGGTTGGCCGTGATCAATGCCCCGCTGCTCTCTCCAGCTTCTACAACCAGCACTCCGAGGCTCAGTCCGCTCATAATCCTGTTGCGCCGCGGGAAATTGTCGGCTTTCGGCCTGGTGCCCAGAGGATATTCACTTATCAGTGCACCGCGTTCCATAATAGCACGAGCTAATTTGGCGTTCTCGGCCGGATAAACGATGTCCAGTCCGCAAGCGAAAACGGCGATAGTCCTGCCGCCGGCTTCAAGGGTAGCACGATGGGCCACAGAATCGATTCCCTTAGCCAAGCCACTGACGATAGTGACCTTGTTCCGAGCAAGGTCGCTGACAATCTCCTCGGTAACTTGACGTCCATAAACGCTAGCCCGGCGAGTGCCGACTACGGCCAGACAACATTCATCTTCGGGCAGTAGGTTACCTCTGACATAAAGCACTGGCGGGTAATCATAGATTTCCTTTAGCCTTTGGGGATAGCCAGGCGAATCACACGTAAGTACTTTCACTTTGTACCGCTCCAGGTTCTCCATTTCGGCGTCTAGAGAAATCCTAGGCCTCAGATTTACAATTGTATCTGCGGACTTCAAATCAAGCCCCGCCTTTCTTAGCTCGCCGGTCGAGGCCTTCCAGGCATGCGCCAATGTAGTGAAGTGCTCCCGCAACTGTGAGAGCTTCACCCGACCGATGCTGGGCATCCTAGAAAAGCCTACCCAGTATTTCAGTTCGTCTGCACTTGCCATCTGAGCTGAGACATTCTAGCATAGGTACGATAGGTGAACAATGGTTGCACCGCACTTCTTTAAAGCCTGGGCAAGACAATCGCTGAGGCTCAATTCCAGACATAGCCCTCCCAGCTCTTTGAGCCTTCATCGTCGTCGCCCTATCAGTCTTCCCAGCTTCGGCAGAACCTTTCTGGCTGCTTCATAACCGGCCAGTATAGCCTCTTCTCCCCTGTGGAACTCAAATGCCTCGATGTGGCTGACATCCGGACTTATGACTATATCTGCCTTCACTATCCTTGCCTTTATTATTTCGTACTCCATAATGTAGATTGACTGTATCAAGGTGTTGAATATATTTGGGACCTCAGCCATTCCACCCT
>JADHWZ010000018.1 GCA_016783225.1 Dehalococcoidia bacterium
TCGCTGGCTAGCTGAGACCTCGCCTGTTCAGCCTGCTGCAGATTCACTATGATCTCGTCGAGGAGACCTAGGTACCTGGCGGATGTGCGCTGGAACTCTTCAAGATATTGCTCTTGCACGGATGTGCTGGAGTTGGCGATGGCCTCCTCTATTTCGTCCAGCTGGTATTTTGCGGTGTTCCTGTAGTCCGAGGCCAGATGCTCGGCACCCCGCATGGTCGATTCAAGCTGGCGGCACGCGTCTTGCCAGCCGGATGCCGCAGGGCTCTCGGATTGCATCTTCTCCGCTATGTCCAGGCACTTGTCGCAATACACCAGCAGGAGGGTTGCTCTCTCGGTGGTTGGCAGCGTCTCCGTCAGGGTGGTCCATGTGCTCCCGTCGTACGCAATGCCTTTCCCTTTCTCGACTATGCATATGCCGACCCCGCAACTGCCGGCTGGCGGCCCTTGGACGCCGATATCATCAAGCCCCTGCCAGGTGAAATCCTCAAGCTCGGAGGCAAGCGCCTGCACGCTCTCGATGTGACCCACTATCTGGCTGTGCAGGGGAAGGGACTTCTGCTCTCCAGAGGGCAGTTCACCCTGACCGCAGGACGGAACCAGGGCGCAGAGCAACATAGCCAGCCCTGTCAATAGAGCCACGTTCCGTTTGTAAACGGTCCTCATTTCACCGTCGTCTGCCTATCAGCGAGGACGTGTTTGTGGGGACAACATTCCCGGCCAGGCGTTCCCGTAGCATTTTACCACACACGGCGGACTCATGAGGGATATTCATGCAGGTCTTGCTCTTCCCCTCCCCCTCCCTCTGTCTCCCTCCCGTGGCTTTGCCTCAAAAGTGCCTGTTGCCCCAAAAGTCAGTTAGTTGCCTCAAAAGTTAAAAGACCCATTTCTAAGCGAAGTAGACGGTCAAATCTATCTACATTTCTTTGATTCATACGAAAATCAATCTTGGTTGTTACCCACTGGCAGTCACTGAGGAAGTAGATTCTAACTTTGTTATCTCTCATGCGTCTAGTCGTTACGCTAATCACAAACCCTCCAATTAGAGCCTTGATGCGTTTAGGTCTATCCATCATTATTATTCGGGAGTTGGTTCTCATTCTCACCCTCGCATCAATCACTTTGAGGCACCTATTAAAGACTTCATTAATGTCACCACGCAAAATGATTGTATTATCTTTAGCCCTAGCACTTCTACCTGATTTGTAACATTTCTTTTCCCAGATATAGATATCCAATAAAGCTAAAATTGGGAAAACTATAAAAACGACAAAGAAAAACATCCAAGATAGGCTAGTTTGCCCCACTATCCTCCCAGTAATCCAGAGATATACTGACAGAAGTCCGAAGGTGAGTAATATAAGGCTACAAGCAGTCAATATTCTATTGAATAGAACTGGTGGTCTATTATTTGGCTCTGGCCCTTGAATCCATTCGATATTTTCGTAATTTCCTGTAGAAATGTCGGCTCCAACAGATACTGTTCTTGTACGCCTTTGAAATCCAGTCCCAATCCATGGCCAAGCTACCACAAGAATAATAATAACAAAGAAGGCGATGGCAATCAGTTGTAAATAATTTCTAGCCCAAGGCCAAGTCCCCACAACAATACTACTAACAAAGAAGACGATGGCAATTAGTAGCAGATAACGAGCATTTCTAAGAGTAATCAATTTGACCATCTGTGCCCACCATTGACCAAAGAATAATGCCAATGAGAAGAGAGCAAGGGCATATGCGAGTGAATTACCCATATTCCTATTTTACCATATGCATTAAGATTGAAACGGTTTGTCCCAATTGGGACTTCTGAGGCAAAGCCCCCTCCCGTCAGGGGAGGGATGACTGCAAGTAAGACCTGTCTTTGCATTAGGGAATATGCCAGGGCTCTTATTCCCGGTTTGGGTTGTTGTCGCCGGAAGTCAGGATCAAGGCTGCTGCTAGTCAGGTCGGGGGACCTGACACACACCGAAAATGGGTGACCTGTGGGCAGGTGACTCTCACAAAAGTCAGGTTCCAGGCTTGTAGCTAGTCAGGTCAGGGGACCTGACACACACCGAGCTGCTGCTAGTCAGGTCGGGGGACCTGACACACACCGAAAATGGGTGGCCTGTGGGCGGGTGACTCTCATAAGGCCCTCTTCACCCTCCCTCGGACTCCCTCCCGCCAGGGGAGGGAGGACTGCAGGGACGGCTACAGCTTGTACGATGTATCGATAGGCGGCATCTTGGGCACCACGGCCGTCTCGGGACTGAGCAGTGACCCATAGATGGGGTGGTCCTGCCATCCATCGACACGGATTGCCCTCATGCCAGCCGCCTTGTACTTGTCCCAGTCGGCGCTGAAATAGAGGAACATCTTCTGTGCCGCCAGCGAGCCTTCACCGTGGATGTGGTCGACCTGGGGATAGCTGCCGGTCATATCCTTTACCAGCCTGGCGGCGCGGATTCTATTCACAGTCGGGACGCCGGCCTTGCCGCCGAGATACTTCTCTATGAAGGGCTGTATCTCCGGATTGCTCCAGTCCTTGAACGTGGGCACGGTTGTGGCGATACCCCCGGATATGTCCTGCAATATCTTGCACGCCTCGTGCCAGTTATTGGCGAAGGTGAACTTGGCTATGTTGGTGTGCATCCAGTTGGGCTGCATCATGCCTGAAGCTGGTTCTTTCACACAGTCAACGCAGGATGACCTGCCCAGGACGTTTACCGTCTCGGCATATGTGGCCAGCCAGGCCAGCTTCTCGCGTATGTGCGTGTACTTCTCGAGGCCGTTGTACTCAGCCATCAACGCCGCGATACCGGCCATCATGTCCAGCTCGGACACCATTTTCGAAGCGCCGAAGAGGCGGTGAAAGCTGGCAAAGGCATAGGTAATGTCCTGGGAGAACTGCCATTCGCCGCACATGAATACCCTGTCCCAGGGGACAAAGACATCATCGAAGATGATCAGGCACTCGGTAGGCTGCAGCACTGCGCTCCTGGGGTAGTCCCACAGCGCCTCCTCGCCGTGAGTCCTGGTTACCGGCTCAACGCCCAGCAGGGTAATGCCTTTGGCGTTGAGAGGGGTGGCGAAGGACAGAACATAGTCCTTGTCTTCCTCGCCATGAGTCCTGCAGGGCACGATGATGGCTTCGTTGGCGCAGGGAGTGGCACTGATGTGCATCTTGGCTCCCCTGACTACTATGCCATCTTTCTGCCTGTCGACAACCCTGAGATAGAAGTCCTTGTGCTGCACCTGCTTGGAGGGGCGGAGGCTCCTGTCACCTTTGACGTCTGTCATCGCCCCGGTAATACCCAGGTCTCCCTTTTGCAGGTACTTTCTATAAGCCTCGACGCGCTCCACATAATGCGTGGCCAGATTGCTGTCCATCTTGTTGGCGGCAACGGTTATTGCAGCCAGGGCATCGATGCCCATGCAGTGGAGGAGTATACCGCCGCCGGACCTGAGGCCCGTGACGAAACACTCCCTTCTCCTCAGGAGGTCTTCGGAAGTCCTGGGCGCCGTGAAAAGGAAGTTCACGTCTTCGCCATCTTCATCCTGGGTTACGAAGAGCGGACGGTATTTCGGGTCATTGGGCAGGGCGTAGTCCATAGCTGCAAAGCGGATGATGGTGCTGATCGTAGGATGTGTCCGCACATCCTTTACCTTTTCTCCAAGGCAGTAGACAACCCTCCCGTCGTCCAGGCTTTCCAGGTACTGCTCGACCGTTCTAATCATAGTAGCCTCCTCGCTTTCGTTTGTTATTCGGGCTGATAGTCAGACTCAATGACCTGCAGTTCATGCAGGCATTTGCAGACCTCTCCTAGCCAGCCCTTCGCATAAGCTCAAAGATGACACCGCCGGGTCCGCCGCTCTCCAGGTAGGCGAAGTTCCCCGGGTCGGTGAGCAGAAGCTTGGCGCCCCGGGCCACGAGGTTGGACGCCTCTCCGTCGACATCATCCACGTAGAAGCCGAGGTGATGCAGGCCTTCCCCGAAGGTATCGAGGAAGCGGGACTGAAATATCCGGCCCTCCACAGGTTGCACGAGTTCAATCTGTAGCGGGCCGAGGTAGGCAAAGGCCAGCCTCGCCTTCCAGGGTCGCCCCTTGGCATCGGCGCCGCCGATATCGGTGTAAGTCCAGGGGCCGATGCCGAACATCGATGACCACGACTCGGCAACCTTGTCGATGTCCTTTACGGCGATGCTCACCTGGTCGACCGTGTTTAGCTGAAGCTTATGAGTTCCAGGACTTGCCATGACTGCAGACCTCCTTTTGGCAATGATTCCTGCCTATGTTATAGGGATGCTGCTGTCATTGTCAACACGCCTGAGCCGGTGAGAGGCTGTAGCTGCAATTGTCGAAACGGCGTTGGAATGCGCCGTGTATGCCGGGGGCGCTTTTTTGTCTTCGAGTTATGCGCCGTCTTGCCTGAGGTATTCGCTGTACTGGACCAGGCTGGCGAGGGCTAAAGCCGCTTGGTGCGGCATGCCGTAACACATTGAGTTCCTCTCTGCCATGGCGCGCGTTATCTTGTCGGTGAAGCCGGTGCCAAAGGCGATTGGCTCAGAGGCGACGACCACCGGTTTCTTGTGTGTGTTGACTAGCTCATTCAGTTGGTCGAACACACGGCCTATCCCCTCAAGTAATGCCTGGCGCAACTGCTCCCTTTCGTCCTCATCGGAAGACCGGGCAAACTGGCGCTTAACCTCCACGCCGGGCATCAGCCCCAGCATGATAACAGCGTCCACTACAGGACAGCGCAGGACTACTTCAACGCATTTCGTCAAAGCGTCTCCAAAGGCGCCGGCCACCAGGTCGACCGGGTTGCCCCGGTTCCACCAGGCCGGCAGAAAGGCATCCAGTTCGGCAAGTGTCTCGGGAGGCAGGGAGACAACATCGAGGCCCAGTTTGGCGCAGGCGTCAGCGGCCAGGGCTCCCCAGCCACCTCCGGCGGTGACTATGCCCACCCTTCGGCCCCGGGGCAGTGGGTTGCACAGAAGGGCGATGCCGGTGTCCGCGAGTTCGTCCAGACTTCTCACCCTTATCAGCCCGGCCTGCTTGCACATGGCGTTGAATGCTGCATCTGAGCCAGCCAGGGACGCGGTGTGGGACATGACGGCCCTGGCTCCAGCCGGTGTTTCGCCAGCCTTGAGCATGACAATGGGCTTTTTCTTGGTGATCTCCCTGGCTATCCGAAAGAACCGGCGGCCGTCCTTGAAGCCTTCGGTATAGCACAGGATGACCTTGGTGTTGACATCCTCGGCCAAGTACTCAAGATAGTCCTGAGACTGGAGGTCTGCCTCGTTGCCACTGCTAATGCCCTTGCTGCAGCCGAAGCCACTTGCTATAGCCAGGCGCGATATCGTGCCAACAACGTTGCCGCTTTGAGACAGTACGCCAAAAGGACCCGGGGGAGGGAAGATGGGTGGCATCTGCAAGTAGAGCTTGTGCCAGGGGTTCACGACGCCGAAGGAGTTGGGCCCCACCAGTATCATTCCCCCCTTACGGCCTATGTCAACGATTTCTTGTTGAAGTCTCTCGCCTTCTTCGCCGATCTCGGCGAAGCCGGCAGTTATGACTACCCCGGCCTTTATCCCCTTGTTAATGCACTCTTTCAGCACACCGGGCACACTCGGTGGAGGCACCACGATGACGGCGAGGTCAGGGGTTTCCGGTACCTCACCAATGTTACCGTATACCTTCAGGCCCAGTATCTCCTCTTTCTTGGGGTTTACCGGGTAGATTTTCCCCTGAAATCCACCGTACACGAGGTTGGCCAGGATGCGGAAGCCCCACTTCCCCTGATTGCTGGAAGCTCCTAAGAAGGCCACGGAGCGCGGCTCAAACAGGAGTCTGAAGTTCGTTGCTATGTCGGCTGGCTTGTAGTTCAAGGTGAGTTGCTTAGCTTGTCCATGGTTACCTGGAGGACTGTCGTGAGGGCGACCCATATTATAGCAACAAACGATGTGTCAGGCAAATCCATGCACCCAGACTGACTGTCAAGCAACCCTTGACCTCGGTAGTGTATCATTTTGGGTAGTGGGTCAGTTTGGACATAATGTTTAGGGCTGTCCGAAACTCTCCCCAAAACTAATCAAGGAAAGGAGGCCATGCGTCACTAATGTACTGGATGAGTACATGGTCTTGACAGCCCAGAATACTCTGTTATAATTAGAGTACCTACATGTACGAGGTAGGAAAAATAAGAAGGGAGGTAATCAATTCATGACAAAAACTTGGGGAATGGTCAGTTTCGCATTGTTTTGCATAGGCCTGGTAGTAGCTGTTATTGCAGGTTTAGTAGTTCCCGCGAATGTCATCGTTACAATGGTACTAGCAATCCTTGGCCTTGTAATCGGTATTCTCTATGTTGTCTATGCCAAGGATATTAATACCTTGCTTCTTGCTACTATAGCCCTGTTGGCAATGACAGCTGCTTTCGCTCCCATTGCGGTTCTGGGCGTAGGTGAAGCAGTTACCAGCATAGTCGTGAACTTTGCTGCTCTGATGGCACCAATAGCCCTTGTCGCTGCAATAACAGCACTACTAAAAATAGGCCTCGCAAGGTAAGCATAACAATAGTCCTAATTCAAAGAGAGGGGCAAACCCTCTACTACAATTTTGCTCGTGTGCATAAGACGTTGGGGATTACACCAGCAATGGCGGCGGGTGTTAGTGACCACGTCTGGACACTGGAAGAAATAGCTACACTACAAGAATTTCAAACTTCCGCTATTTCAAATTGACCCACTACCTTGACCTCCATGATGTGTTTGCCCGGCAATAGGAACGCTTGTCGCTCCGGTCAGAGATTGTAGGTTAAAGCCAGCGGCGTATAGACTACACGTGGCGGCATGCCGGAGTCCTGGCGAAGGTGGGGACGGACTGCTGATGCGGTGCTTCAGGTTGGGTGTTGGCCCTGCATCCCAAAGGTGCACGTGAGGAAATGGGTGATCCTTCTGCCAATGAGGGGATAGAGTAGCCAGACAGTGCCATGGGTGCCGAGAAACCACGAGATGGCGGGCCTGCCACATGCCTCCCACAGGTCGAGTGTTGCCTGTCTTGGGATAGCCTCGTCCCAGAGGGCGTTTATCATCAGTACTGGACGTTTTCGCAGATAGGGGGCGAAGGTCAGGGTGTCTGTCAGGAAGCATTCCTTGGCGGGGGTAACGGGCTCGAGGCCCTTCTCGGCTACCTCCGCTAGAAACCGAGGGTACTCAAGGTGGATTCGACGGCATTCTGCCTCGGTGCAGCTATGTCCCTTTCTTATGGCCTCGTTCTTACTGGTCCAGGTAATCCTTTCCGCGTTTCCTCCGGCGATGATGAACACACCGGCAGCAACGCGTTTTTCCACCCCCATGGCGATGGCGGAGACGTGTCCACCGAGGCTTATTCCGACTACCGCTACCTGTTGCGGGTTTATCTCTGGCCTGTGGCTTGCCCAGTCTACCACCTGGCGCACATCGATTACCGAAACCTGGTAGCCTTCAAACCACTCCTCGGGCGTGAGGATGGGGAGGCGCTTCTTCATCACCTCTGGCATGCGGCTGGTATGAAACACCAGATACAGGATGAAGCAGGCTATTCCTCTCTTGACCAGGGTTCGTGCGATGAATCTGCAGGGGATTACACTCCGATCTCCCCACCCGTGAATTATGATGGCCAGCGGGGCGTGCTGCGCGTCTCGCGGCTGGAAGTACTCACCACGGGCGGTGTTGTTTTCCTGGTACCTGGTGGGATGAGCGGTGGGGAAATCGACTTCGTACCGCGACCATCTCGATGTCGTCTCTTTCAGGTGAAGGTTGAAATGGGGCTCGCGGCTCTGGTAGCTATACGGGTTCATATGCCGAACTCAGCCAGTTGGTTTGTCCCTTACTAGGCGAGGCCTGACCGCAGCGCATCAATTTTGGCAACGAAGCGACGACTGCTCGCGGACGAGAGCCTCCACGGGCGCCCATTCTACACCCTCGCCAGTAGGTACTTCAACTTGTATCTGAGAAGGTCGCTCTGAGGTTGGGCTGGGGCTAGGTTGCTTCGCTTTGCCTGCAATGACGTTCCTCGCGCGAGATGTCTTCCCCTGTCAGTCTATTGGAGACATTAGATGAGGGTGAGGCTCGCACGGGTCTGAAGGCTTGTCCCTATCTCTTACTGCAAAGGAAAACATGCGTTGCCGAGACGCTATCAAATGGCCGATTGTATCCGCGGAAGTGGTATAATATGTTTAGAAGCGGTTCGAGCGGGGGGTTGAATTCTTGTAGGAAACCGTCCAGCCTTGCAACTGGTGAAGTCGGCGGCAGCTGTTTCGTTGACAACCACCATCTAGAATGAGAGCAAATGGCCAGATACATAGTCGCCCATGACGTGGGCACGAGTGGAAACAAGGCGGTTCTGGTAGACGCCGAGGGGCGCGTGCACGGCAGGCGTTTTGAGTCCTACCGGACCGACTATCCAAAGCCTGGCTGGGCAGAGCAGGAACCTGCGGATTGGTGGAAGGCGGTGACGCAGACCACGAGACTTATGCTTGATGAGACGGGAGTGTCACCCAAAGATGTGCTGTGTGTTACCTTCAGTACGCAGATGCTGGGCATCGTACCGATGGATGCAGAAAGAGGGCCGCTCAGGCCGGCGATAATCTGGCTTGACAACAGGGCGGGCAAGCAGGCAAGCCGCATGATGAGGAAGTTCATTAGCGCCGGCGTTTTCGCTCTCATTGCTGGTACCGCGCTGGGTGGGAAGGACGGCATTCCGAAATTGCTCTGGCTCAAGAACGAAGAGCCTGAAATTTATGAGAATATGCGCTGTTTTCTCGACGTGGACGGTTATCTTATTTACCGGAGTACCGGTAACATGGTTATGGAATGGAGCTGCGCCTCTGTCTTTGGAATTGACCTGAAGAAGAAGAAGTGGCTTGACGGCGTCTTTCGTTACGTTGGGCTTGACCCCGAGAAACTGCCACCTCTGGTGCGTTCCATTGACCAGGTTGGAGTACTGTCGAGTGAAGCGTCTAAAGAGTACGGGCTCTTGGAGGGCACTCCGGTTATTGCAGGCGCCGGGGATGCTCCCTGTGCCGCGGTCGGGTCTGGTGCAGTTGGCGAAGGCGAAGGCCATGTCTATCTTGGGACATCTGGCTGGGTAGGCGTGGTTACGGAACGGATGCCGCAAGGTAAACACGGAGCGGCATCTGTCCATTCGGCGGACCCCAATAAGGCGTTCTTGTTCGCTGAAACCGAAACCGCCGGGGCGTGCCTTCAGTGGATTGCCGATGAGTTCTACAAGTCCGAGAAGATGGATCCGAATATTCCTAATGTCTACGCTCTTATGGATGAGAAGGTTAGCCAGATTCCGCCTGGCTCCGATTACCTACTATTTACCCCCTGGATGTATGGAGAGAGAGTTCCCGTCGACGACCACTACGTTCGCTCCAGCTTTCTCAACCTGAGCGCTGACCATACACGTGAGAACCTGCTGCGTGCTGTTTATGAAGGAGTGGCCTATAACATCAGATGGATTGTGGACATCGTGGAGAAGGAGTTCCACTTCCCCCTGCCGGAGCTGCGGGTTGTGGGGGGAGGGGCGAAGGGCGAACCCTGGATGCAGATTCTAGCGGACGTAACTCATAGAAAGGTTGAGACGATGTGCGATCCCCAGGATGCGGGGGCGGTGGGTGTGGCGCTGATAGCAGCGGTTGGGCTCGGCCTTTATCCAGATTTCGAGTCTCTAAGGAAGGTGGTCAAGGTGGAGAAGGTCTTCGAGCCGCGGGCGGAGAACAGCCAAGTTTACGACTCTCTGTTTCGCTCGTATCAGGAGGTCTATGGTAGCCTGCGGAGCTTTTACGCCAAGCTTAACAAGAAGAGATTTGATGAAGCGAAAGTTCTATGAAGGAGGTGTCTAGATGAATACTGAAGAGATCTTGGGCCTACCCATGGCGCTGCCGGACGGCGTGGATTACGATGAGTACATTATTGGCACGTACTTGGTTTCCTATCCGGCGATACTCCCGATTCCCAAACTAGCTCCCATGCTGGCAGTGGAGCAAAGCACGGGGACGTGGTTAGCTGTGCCAGGTGAAACTGAGGAGGTTCGACGGAAGCATATTGCCAAGGTGATCGGAGTCTACGAGATGCCCGACTATGAGTCGACCGTACCTCCCAATCTGCAGGATAGGAAATGGTTTGTGCAGGTGGCTTATCCGCAGGTCAACATAGGCGAGCAACTACCGATGCTGCTGACTGCAGTGGTGGGAAACATCTCTATGGGTGGGGATATCAAGCTGGTGGACATACGTCTGCCCCAGAAATATGTTGCCGCTTTCAAAGGGCCCAAGTTTGGTATCGAAGGAGTGCGCAAAGTGTTGGGCGTGCCGGGGCGCCCTCTACTTAACAATATGATTAAGCCGTGCACTGGTTATCCTCTGGAGGTTGGAGCTGAACTGTTTAGAAAGGCGGCGACGGGCGGCTGTGACATTGTCAAGGATGACGAGTTGATAGCTGATGCTTCATTCAATTCGGTACAGGGTCGTGTCAAGCGCTACATGGAGATCGAGAAACAGGTGTATGAGGAGACGGGCGAACACACCCTGTACACCGTGAACATAACCGACAACGTGCCCAAGATTTTTGACAATGCCAAGCGTGTCGTTGAGCTGGGCTGCAACGCGTTGATGATAAACTACATTGCCGTGGGATTGCCGGTGATGCAAGCAATAGCGGAAGACCCGAGCATAAACGTTCCTATCCTGGCTCACATGGACGTTGCTGGCACCATGTATATGTCGCCTCTCCACGGCATGAGTTCTCACATTGTGCTGGGCAAGCTGCCTCGTCTGGCGGGGGCTGATGTTGTTGTCATCCCTGCTCCCTACGGAAAAGCGCCGGTGATAGACTACAAATTCGCAAACGCCGCCAGGAATCTATCATTCCCGCTGTACCACCTGAAGCCAACATTTCCAATGGCGTCTGGCGGGATTACGCCATCCATGGTGCCGTCGGTGATGGCAGACCTGGGCAATGACATCGTCATAGGTTCTGGAGGAGGCATTCATGCTCATCCCCAGGGCCCTATCGCCGGAGGGAAGGCATTCCGCCAGGCGATTGATGCGGTAATGCAGGGCATTGCCCTTGAAGAGTACGCCAAAGACCACCAGGAGCTGGCGATTGCACTTAAGGAGTGGGCAGACCCGTTCAGCAAAGGCATTAGATTCTAAGAAGGAGAAGGAAATGAGCAAGGTCACAGTCTTAGGGGGGTGTGGGGCTGTCGGGAGCATAGCCACGGAAACACTGGTTTCAAGCGGGGTATTCTCCGAAATCACGGTTGCTGACATCGATATCGAGAAGACGAGAAAGATGGTCAAGGCGCTGGGGGGAGGTAACCTCTCAGCCGTTGAGGTTGATGCCGACAATCCCGATAGCCTCAGAAAGGCGATCGCCGGCTCATCGGTTGTTCTGAACTGCATCGGGCCTTTCTACAAATATGGGCCCATCATACTGAAGGCGGTGATAGAGTCCAAGATCAACTATGTTGACGTCTGTGATGATTTCGATGCCACCGAGGAACTGCTTGGCATGGATGAAAAGGCGAAGAAGGCCGACGTTTCAGCGCTGATTGGAATGGGGAGTTCTCCAGGCATAGCCAATGTTCTGGTCAGGTTCTGTGCCGATTCGCTGCTCGACCAGGTTGAAGCGGTAGACATTTACCATGCGCACGGCGGCGAAGCGGTTGAAGGGGCGGCGGTGGTGAAACACAGGATTCATTCTATGGAAGCGGACGTGCCGATGTTCCTTGACGGCAAGTTCACCACGGTTAGACTCTTCGAAGAAAGCGGAAGAGCCCTGGAGGTGGAGACCGAGTTCCGGGATGTCGGCACATACAATGTCTACGCCTATCCGCACCCCGAGACGATAACTCTGCCGAAGTATTTGAAGGGTGTGAAAAGGGTGACCAACCTCGGACTGGTGCTGCCGCCTGCCTATGCAGAGCTGATAAAGGGAATGGTAAAGCTGGGCATAACAGGCGAGGAACCAGTTGAAGTCCAGGGGCGTAAGGTCATTCCCCAGGAGTTTGCGGTGGCCTTTATACTCTCTCAGAGGGACAGGCTGACAAGAGAAGCCGGACTGGACCAACCCATGGGTTGCCTGAAAATAGTGGTAAAGGGCTACAAGAACGGCGACAAGAGCACCTACGTTTTCTCCATGTCTTCCAGGGGACAGGGGATGGGCGAAGGGACAGGCGTGCCCGCGGCGCTCGGTGCCATACTCATGGCTACGGGGAAGATCAACGTCAAGGGGGTCTGCCCGCCTGAGGGCTGCGTTAATCCCATGGATGTGGTTGAACTCGCCCAGACCAAGGTGAGTATAGGTGACAAGAAGGGCTTCCCTATCGTCATTGAACATACTGACAAGAACGGCAAAGTTGAGAAGCTAGACTTGCTTAGCTAGACGAGAGCACCGCCTCTTGACTCTAGATTATTGTGCCTGTTACAGTTGCTCAGAGCGGTTGATATTAAAGTGTAAAGCAACACCCGCGAGCCTGACAATCAAGGAGGTTGAAGTGTGCAAATGCAAACGGTGCTGTACAGTGACCGCGCTGGCGCTCATCGCGTTGGCTGGCCTCACGGCCGGTTGTGCTACTGCCACCAGTCCTGGGGAGTTCGTCACCTACACGGATGAAGTCAACGGCTTCTCCATTTCCCATCCCGTAGACTGGGAGGAGAGCCCGGAGATGATGTACGGTGCGACGCAGGTCGCTTTCTGCGAACCAGGATTTCTGCGCGAGGCTGACGCTAGTGTACTGGTTGACAAGTACACCTTGTTCTCTGAGACAAGCCTTGAGTCTGGATATGAAGACTATAAGGACCCGATGTATTTGGAAGCAGACCGGTTTATTACCCGTTCTGAGAAGTCGACGTTAGTAAGCGGTGTGCCGGCAGTAAGATTCCTCTGGGAGGTCCGGGATGATGAGATAGAAATGAAGTGGGCGGGCATATACCTGGTGCAAGGCGATGCAGAGTGGATAGTCACTATTGTCTGCCTGGCTGAGTCCTTCGCCTCGTTCGAGCCCACTTTCGATACCATAGCCAGCAGCTTTGAGCTACTGGAAACAGCGCCACCAGCCGAAACCGAGGTGCCGGCTGCAGCGCCTGTCCCACCGCCAGTGGGGAGGATCGCCTTCGCCTCCGACCGCGATGGGAACATGGAGATATATGTCATGAGTGCCGACGGTACTACTCAAAGACTTACAGACGATTCCTTCTACGACGGGCAGCCGGCCTGGTCGCCCGATGGCACCACGATTGCGTTCGTCTCTGACCGCGATGGGAACGACGAGATATATGTCATGAATGCCGACGGTACTGACCAGACTCGCATTACGGACAACTCCTACGACGACTCGTGGCCCGCTTGGTCACCTGATGGCACGAGGATCGCCTTCACGTCCGGTCGTGACGGGAACGACGAGATATATGTCATGAATGCCGACGGTGCTGACCAGACTCGCATTACGGACAATCCCAACGACGACTGGGGCCCCGCTTGGTCACCTGACGGGGCCCTGATTGCCTTCGCCTCCGAAGGCGATGATAGCTATGAGATCTGGGTTATGACTGCTGACGGCGGTAACCTGACCAACCTTACCAATACCCGTTGGCCACATGAGACAAGTCCGGCATGGTCACCTGACGGCACGAGGATTGCATTTACCTCCGACCGCGACAGCGACTGCCGTGAAATCTGGGTTGCGGACGCTGATGGTGCTAACCAAACGCGACTTACGCACTATTCCTACTACAATTGTTCGCGCCCAGCGTGGTCGCCTGACGGCGCCATGATTGCCTTCCAGTTCGACAAGGCAAACGTCAGTGACTTCTCGCACCAGTATGAGATCTGTGTGATGAACGCTGATGGTACAGACTGGACCTCCACCTACCTCACGGTTAAGGACCCCGCGGATATGTGGCCGTCGTGGACGTGGTGAGGGGGCAGGCGAGCCACCGGGTTGGAGCGCCGTATCGCTGGGGTCATGATGGCGCGGTTTTCGCCACCCATGCCGCCATCCAGCGGGAGACCTCAGGTGGGGCGCCTATCTGCCGTTGGCAGGCGAATGCCGACGCCACGAGGGGAGGCTTTTTCCCTCCTCGTTGAGAAATGGTCCAAGAGCGGCTGTTCAAGGCGCTGGTCACCGCGCCAGTTGGTCAAATCGGCGCTATTATTAGCGAAGACAGAAGTGGAGCACCAACGGGCGGGGCCTCTTTTCCAGCAGCACCTTAGGTATCCGCAACACGGGCCCACGCAGGCTAGGAGTCCAAGTCTCAGTGGATCGGCAAAGCACATGAAGCCTGCAGCTTCATCATGTCATACCCAGGAGCCAGCAAGACAGCGGCAGCCTCAGACAAGCAGACCGGAGGAAGACCTATCGTGCTCGATAGCCTCGGCAAGCTGGTTCAGGAACGTATCCTTGTCGGCCGGGGACATGAGCAGGCCCCAGCCTCCCTCGCGACGTATCTCCACCACGCTCTGGGACGACGTAGCCAGATTAAGCCCCTTATAGTCCCAGTGCCAGTATGGCCCGAGGTTCTTGGTGACCATGCTTCCCGGGGCCGACCGTGCTTCTGTTATGGTGGAGAGGGGGATATTCCAGGCCAGGGGACGGCCGAAGACTATTCTCAACCTATCACGGTATATCTGATAGCGCCGGGGCATCACTAGGGCACACAGGAGACAGTAGAAGGCAACCACTCCAGCCAGGGCCCAAATGAACACAGCTGCATCGGCGGCGGCAGCAGCGAAGATCAGTAGCAGAACCAGTTGCAGAATGAAGAACCCGACCAGAGCCAGTATAACCCACGAGTCGTACCTGGCGGTATGCTCGCAGATCAGGTCGTCGGGACTTGCCATTTCATCCCCTGCCGTCCCAATTGAACCACACCGCGTAGCAGATGTCAACAGGCTGCAAGTGCCTGACAGCCCATGGGAAAACATGTATGACAACGTGGCTCGTGGTCCAGTTTCGGGGACTCGTGTCCGCCAAGTGTGGTCACGCGAGATTAGCAGAGGAGATACTTGAATGGCAGACTGTGTGAAAAGTCGAACCGAGAAGATTTTCTTCCCACATTTCGACCGAAAGGCAGGACTAGTACCTGCTTGCGTAGAAGAGTGATGATATGTCTACTATCTAATGGGAAGCTACCCAAGCGTATTTACCTTCAAGGATAAACACAAGGATTTACGCAACTGAGCACTAGTCGGTATGACCTTCCCACATTATAGGCGGAAGCCGGCTAGTTTTCCCTCTCCCTCCCCACTTTCGTGATTTGCTCATGTAGTGCGACCTTTTAAGGTCGCCAGTGGAGTTTTTTGGCGAGGCTAAAGCCTCGCGCTACATGTCTATCATTGTCTGTCGTGGCTGGTTTATGTACCCCGTGTAGTGCGACCTTTCAAGGTCGCTCGGGGGCTGAGGTTTGGGCGAGGTTGAAGCCTCGCACTACATGGGTTTCCCTCTCCCTTGATGGGAGAGGGCAGGGTGAGGGTGAGAGTCACACAGGACCAAAGCCCCAGTCCCGGCATGTGCCTCCAAACAGAAACAGGGGTCAATGAGACCTCATCTATTCCAGTGCCAGATTCTATCCGCGCAAATGGTATAATAAGCTCCGCCAGTTTGATTGTCTAACCTTCTGCTGGTTGCCATGTTCAGTAAGAGAGATGAATCCACGAGTATTCGTGCCGCTATACGCAGGCGAATAAGCGTGCGGCACTATCAAACAAGTCCTGTACCGGAGGCCGTCCTGCAGGCCGTAGTCAGTGCCGGGGAAAGCTCCGTGGCTCTGGCCGACAGCATCCGGATTCGCTTCCACCTGGTCAGGGAAGGCAAGTCGGTCGCTGAGCGAATGATGCCCTTGACGGGGTCACGATGGCTCTTCGGTTCGGCGCCCCACTTCATTATTGCCACGTCGGAGGAGAGGTCGCACTTTATGTTGAACATGGGCTTCCGCATGGAACAGATGGTACTCTTTGCCACGCAGCAGGGCCTTGGCACTTGCTGGGTCGGCGGTATGTTCAGCGAAGGACGGATTAAGCCTCTGCTGGGGTTGGAAGAGGGTGAACGTGTCATCGCGTTGACTCCGATTGGCTACCCGGATACTTCACGCTATGGCAGGTTCACCCATGATGCCGGCGAGCTAGGGGCGATGAAGTTCGGGCGGCGGAAGCCACTTCAGCAAATAGCCTTTGGCCCTGACTGGGGGTCGCCGCTCGATACTGAGGATAGTGAACTCCTCGAAGCCTTGGAATGTGCTCGGCTAGCTCCATCCTGGGCCAATACTCAACCGTGGCGTTTCCTGGCTGGCCGGAGAGAAGTGATAGCTGTTGCTGACACCAAGGGAAGGTACGGCAACGTTCGCCAGGGTAAACACTACTACCGCCTCGACGTCGGAATAGCCATGTCACATTTCTACCTGGCGGCGGGAGAAATGGGCTGGAGCGGAAGCTGGCATGTAGCTGGATTTGACCCGGCAAAGGTGACCAGCGAGCACGCTGTCCCCGAGGGCCACGAAGTGCTCGGAACATATAAGAGATGAAGCTACACGATGAGACGTACTGTTGGCGACAGGACCCGATGCTTGACATTCACATGTATTAGTAATATACTAGTTTAGGAATAGAGTCAAAGAGAGCATGAATGAGAATTGCTCGAACTGCTACGTTCAAGAAAGCCTGGAAGCAACTGAATGAAGACGATAAGGCACTGGGTCGGAAGGCAATCAAGAATCTGGCAATAGACATTCGGTATCCTGCTCTCAGGGTAAAGAAAATCAAAGGAACGCGACATATTTGGGAAGCCAGAGCAAGCCGCTCACTTAGGCTGACTTTCCACATTGAGGGTGATACAATCATTTTGCGCAACATTGGGCACCATGATGAAACACTGGGGCGACCTTAGGAGGTGATGAAGATGGCCGCATACAGCAAGGTGACAAGGCACGGGCAGATTACCATTCCAGCATCTGTGCGTAAGGAGCTTGGCGTTGAGGAAGGTGACTTGGTGGAGATTGAAGTCGTGGACGAGAAAGCAGTGCTAATGCCGAAGAGGTTAGTGGACAAGAGCCAAGCCTACTTCTGGACCGAGAAGTGGCAAGAGAGAGAGAGGGAGGCTGACGAGGACATCAAGGCTGGACGGGTCAAGGTTTTCGACTCGGTTGAGGAACTGGCTAAGGACTTAGAGTAGAATTGCCTCACAAGTGGAGGCAAAGTCGTGAGCAACCAGAAACCGAGACTGGACATCAGTCGCCTTTGATGTGGGAATTGGGTTGGCGCATTTCTACCTGG